>JAQYWL010000272.1 GCA_030145035.1 Desulfobacteria bacterium
ACCAACCATTCATAAACCCCATTAGCTCGCCAATCACCTGGGCGAGACTGCGCCCGCGGCGGCGGGCAGTGATTTCACGAAAAAACAAAGGGGTCAGGTCTCAACATTTGACATTTCAGGGTTGCTATGATATAGATCATGGGCAAAAAGCGTGGAGGATGAATTGTCATGGCAAGGCCCCTTCGAATCCAGTACCCTGGGGCTTTTTATCACGTCACATCTCGGGGTAATGAGCAAAAAGCCATCTTTCGCAGCAATAGTGACAGAGAAAGATTTCTGTCCTATTTAGAATCAGCACATGACCGATATGGAGCCACCATCCATGTCTACTGTCTGATGGACAATCACTACCACATTTTACTGGAAACGCCTCTGGGCAATTTATCGAAGGTGCTTCATCATATCAATGGCGCTTACACCACCTACTTTAACACCAAGAGGAAGCGTTCCGGCCATTTATTCCAGGGCCGGTACAAGGCTATATTGGTCGAAAAAGACTCATACTGCAAGGAACTTTCCAGATACATCCATTTAAATCCGATCCGGGCAGGGCTGGCGGACAAGCCTTCGGAGTATCGCTGGTCGAGCTATCCTTACTATATCAGAAAAGAGAAAAAGCCTGCCTGGCTTACAACTGAATCTGTCCTTGGCTATTTTGGCAAGGATGAATCCTCAGCTCAAAAGAATTACCGGAAATTTGTAGAAGATGCCTTGGAGTCAGAAACGAAAAATCCGCTGAAAGATGTTTTTGCATCGACCTTTCTGGGAAGCTTGGAATTTATCACCTGGGCTAAAGAAAAATTTGTTGGTTCAAAAAATGTGGACACACGTAATATTCCGGTATTGCGGGAACTTGTTGAGAAGCCTTTATTGGAGCAAATAGAGCGAACAGTAGAGTCGATTATCGGGAAAGAACACGCCCTTTGCAGGAAGTTTTGCATTTACGCAAGTCACCGATATGGCGGCTTTGCTCTCAAGGAAATCGGTGCTTATTACGACATGAGGGGTTCAGCGGTCAGCCAGTGCAGCCGGAGATTCAAACAGAAGGTTCTTGAGGATAAAAAACTTAAGAAAGCTATGGCTGAGATTGGGAGGAAAACCGGGCTTGTTGAATGTTGAGACCTGACCCTTTGCTTTTTCCTTTGCTTTTTCCTTTGCTTTTTCTTACTTTCGCCCCATGGCCGGGCGTCTTGAGAAGCTTGAAAATTTTCAAAAGCTTCTTTGCTCTGTGGCAGAAAGAAAAGCTTGGTGTTGACAGGGTATATACAGCTCAGCTAAAATAATTATGAATCATCACAATTTCAATAGAAAACCACTATAGTCGCGACGCTTACTCGCTTAACACACACGCCTCATCCCGCCTATTCGCTTGACCAAACTATGATTGTGCATGATCATAACCATTTTTTACAGGAGGGGTTACCATGTGGAGGCACAGCATTACGATAATCTTCATCGCAGCGCTATTGGTCGGATGCAGTCCAAAGATCAGCGTACGGATTGATTCAATAGTTGACCAAATGGAACCCTTTGGAGAAAAAAGGTATGTTCTTTATAGCGCCGTGCAAGGTATATCGGTGGACGACCTTTACTTTCGCGAACATAGTGGGTATTTTCGAGAAATGTTGAAACAACAGGGTTACCTCGAAGTGCGGGACCGGGAGAATGCCGACGTGGCCATCTACTTCGACTATGGGATAAGCGGCGGCAGGGTGATTCATTCCACCTACACGAGGCCTGTTTATGCGACAGTCAGCGGTGAAACAATTGACGTTACAGAGACACATACCGATGCATCCGGCAAGACCACCAGTAAGACGACCAAGTCTGTTTTCATACCTTCAAGACAATACGTTGTAGGCATGAGCACCGAAAGAAAAAGTTATACTGTCTACACCGCTCATGCGGTACTCGAAGCTAAAGAAATAAAGCAAGGGGATAATACCAAAGACGGGCCAACGCTATGGAGAACAGTCATAACAACTACCAGTAAGTTAGACGACTTGAGACGGCTTATGCCAATGTTGGCCGCTGCTTCGGCCCCCTATCTGGGGAAAAACACCAGAGGGATGAAAACGGTCGACCTCAGGGAGAATGATGACAGGGTATTGGAAATGAAGACTATGAGGTGACGATGGAACAAGAAGTATACGTTACATTTGACATTTTGGAAAGCGAGATAGAAAGAGGGGAAGAAAGGGTCACATCTTAAAGATGTGCGAGGTCGCGAGACCGTTATCTTGTAACCTGAAAGGAGGTTATCATATCAGTTGCCCTTTTAGATATGTAGGCAGATGGCGGGTTCGTGTGGTAACACACGGGCTGAACTTGCCCCGACACGGTACCGAGGCGGCCCGCAGTGAGTGCGGGTCTTACCCAGCCAGGGGTGCTTGCCAAAACCGCAGGCCGTAGCATTAAGCGAACGGTGCAGCTTCGTAAGATGTGGTCGGACAGTCATTGCTGGGAGAGTCCGATTGAGGGATAAACTTCGCAAAAGCGGAGATACACGCCGATCCTCTATTTTTAGGGAGAAGGCCATTGCTGTCAGGGAAGTAAAGGGCATAAGCACCTGGCGGGGACCCGGAGTAAGGCTGGTGGCATGCGGTGATAGATAACGGAGGTAGGACCTGAGATCCCAGCGTTTCCGCAGGACTCCGCCTGCGGTAAGCACGCATCAAGTTGAAAAAAAACAAGGGGGGTCGCGTCTACACTCTTGACAAAAAAACAACAGTTGAAGAAGGTGGGGGAAGCCCGGGACGTCCGTGACTTTTTGACATTCGGCATTGTAAGTATGTCGAACAAGTTTGAAGAATGACTAAAGTCCATCCTTTTGGGAGGAGATTTTCTTATGACATTTACGGAACTTCCAGTTGAAAGGGCTAATCGACTTATTAACCATGGCCCAACCGTCCTTGTAACCTCAAAATATCAGGAAAAGGCGAACATTATGACCGCTGCCTGGTGCATGCCGGCAAGTCACAAGCCTCCTATGGTCGCCGTGTCCATTGGGCTGAAGCGCTTCTCCCATGAGCTGATTCTCAAAGGCCGGGAATTCGCAATAAATGTCCCCAATAGTAAACTACTCAAAGAGATGTGGTGTTGTGGGACAAAGTCCGGAAGAACGAAGGACAAATTCGCCCTGTGCGGCCTTACCCCTGTTGTCGGCAAGCACATTGAGGCACCACTGATCGGCGAATGTCTCAGTGCTATTGAGTGCAGGTTGGAGTCTAACCCGATTGCCGGAGACCACAGCATCATGGTGGGGGAGGTGCTTGCGGTATGGGTGAAGCCGGGGGCTTTTGAGGAACGGCTCAGAGTTGAAAAAGAGGAGGCTCAAACGCTGCATCACCTGGGAGGCAAGGACTTCTGCGTGCCTGGAGAAATTGTCACGATTTAGCACAGAGCGGCCCATAAACAAATAAAGACCCCTGGACAGGCTTTATTCCTCTTTTGGGTTGAGAATCCTTTTGCGATGAATGGTGACTCTACATTAGCATCCTTTCATGCTACAGTCCGAGGTCGAGTTCAAGGTGTCTTTTTTCGTGCCTTTGTACGACGCCACGCTACGGCTTTAGGGCTAACCGGGTATGTACGTAACCTAGCCCAATTAAGGGCAGTAGAGGTTGAGGCTGAGGGGGAGCGATCTCAATTAGAGGAGTTACTCAAACGCCTCTACCAGGGTCCGCCAAGAGCAAGCGTAGAAAAAGTGGAGGTGACCTGGGGAGATTATGCTGGGAATTTCTCCGACTTTAAGATTAGGAAGTCTGTTTAGG
This sequence comes from Desulfobacteria bacterium, assembly GCA_030145035.1. Classification (GTDB taxonomy): domain Bacteria; phylum Desulfobacterota; class Desulfobacteria; order Desulfobacterales. The sequence continues at coordinate 3,774 of JAQYWL010000272.1, forward strand.
GAAAAGTCCGAATTGGAACAGTGTATGACTATCATTTTTTGTGGGGGTAGTACGAAATGGCAAGCAAACGAAAAGAGACACATCACGGGCCTGGCAGAAGCTGCTTTGGATTTATTGATCCAGCCAAACTTTTTGCTGAACTGCAACTCAAAAAGGGTGATACTTTCCTCGACTTGGCCTGTGGTATAGGATACCCGTAGAAAATGGCAGTGCTGATGTCTGCCTAATGGCAACGGTACTGCACGAGCTAGTGCAAGCAAAGGCTGCGGATGGCGTATTCAGAGAGATCTCGAGAGTGCTGAACACCAAAGGCTCCTTGGCGATCTTAGAGTTCAAGAAAATTGACGGACCACCTGGGCCACCCATCAATATCAGGCTCGCACCTGAAGATGTTGAGAGCATAGCCAGCCCATACGGTTTTATAAGAAAACGAGTCAATGAAGTCGGACCACACAATTATTTGATTACGTTTGATCTGCATGTAGAACAAGCGTTCATAAAATGATAAAAATGGGAAATGGATAGGGTTTGGTTTCAACATTACTACCTTTGATTGGCTCCACTTTAATCCCAGCGTAAAGCAGCCTCTGGCTATGTTCGCGAGGGGAAGGTGTTGATTGAATCAGATAGAGTACATAATCGGAGATGCCACCACACCACAGGTGCCTGGTCCAAAGCTGATTACACATATTTGCAACGATATCGGCGCCTGGGGAAAAGGGTTTGTTTTGGCAGTGTCAAAGCGTTGGCCAGAAGCGAAAAAAGTTTATCTGGACTGGTATCGCGGAAGGGAAACGAATGATTTCGAACTTGGCGCTGTTCAGTTCGTGAAAGTCACCTCAGACACATGGATAGCTAATATGATCGGCCAAAGAGGAATTCGTCGCACGAAAGCTGGCCCTCCAATTCGTTATGAAGCGGTGGAGCGGTGTCTGAATCGAGTTGCCAAAGAAGCCACAGAATTGGATGCCAGTATTCACATGCCCAGAATAGGGTGTGGCTTGGCAGGTGGTACATGGACTGAAATCGAGTCCATTATCTCTCGTCAGCTTTGTGGCAGGGGGCTTGCGGTTTACGTGTATGACCGCAAGCGAACTTTGGTAAAGGTTGAAGAGTTTAAAGTCAAAGGGGACGTTCGAAAGTCAAAGGAATCAAAGTCAAAGTCAAAGGGGAAAGTCAAAGGGGACGTTCGTGCAGAACGTGCACAAGTCAAATTGGGGACATCCTGGGGACAGCATAGGGGACGGGTATTGATATATTGATTGGCGACAAACCGGGACATTCTATCTTCTTCCTGGGCGGAAACTTGGGGACGCCCTTTAGATTTACAGATTTGAAATTATGATTCTTGTGCACGTTAAGGCAAAAAGTCTGTTGTGCTATTGGGCAGTAAGAGACCTTGGTATTAGTATGGCTCAAATAGCAAGGCGCTTGAATCTCTCATTGGCAGGGGTGAGTCAGTCGGTAAAGCGAGGAGAGACA
>JAQYWL010000136.1 GCA_030145035.1 Desulfobacteria bacterium
CTCCAATACTCCATCACTCCAATACTCCATCACTCCAATACTCCATCAGGGGCGGAAGCCCCTGACTTCTTTCTACTCTCCAGCGCTCTTCGGACAACCTGCTTCAATTGATCCGGGGAAAAAGGCTTGGCAAGGTAGCTCAGGGCTCGACGTTTGCGAATGATCTCTTCTTCCAAATCTATAGAGGTGTTTCCTGTCACCACGATCTTGACGATCCCTGGGCTGATCTCATTCAATCGGTCCATGACCTCAAAACCGGAGGTACCGGGCATATCGAGATCCAGCAAGGCGACGACGGGCCCGATTTCTCTGGCCTTGGCCAGGCCCACTTCTCCGTTGATGGCGGTTTCTACACGATATCCCGCTTTGGTCAAGACCTGACAACAGGAATCTCTAATGCATTCTTCGTCATCAATAATCAGTATGACTTCGCCTTTGCCTGAGAAGGACATATGGGATTTCGGCCCGCCCTGGCGCGACGTGACTGGAAAACGCTGTTGTGTTTGTGTTCCAGGTCTGGGCCAGGGATTTTAGATTTCGGATCTCGGATTTCGGTTGCACAACATTGCAATGCAAATCAAATCAAATCATGAGCAGCAACAGATGTGGTGGCTTGGTTCACTGGTTTCACTTTCAGAAACCCATAACTTTAGCTCACTTTAGGCACTTTAGCTCACTTTAGGCACTTTTCTATTACTATACCAATTCCGTGCCAACCGTGGCCGAAAGAATCCTTCAGGCAAAGAACGTTATAACATCTGGATATTATGGCTAATCTTAAGATCCAGAATCTAAAGCGGTTTGTGCACACGATATGCCTGGCGGGGAATTTTACCCCAGCGTCGGTTCAAAACACCCCGGTATGGTCAGGGTATTCAGATTTTCGAGCGGCGAAGCCGCGCTATATAAAATCGCGAAACGATTCTATAACTTGAAGCTGGCATGACCACAGCCGACTCTCTTCTATTCCTTGACAGGCCTCTTGTTTGTCGAGTACGATGTTTGTTAACCGTGAACCCGTGAACGGTTACCATAGAAGTAAGACGAAAGGGCTTGAAAAAATGCCAAGATTGACGATGCGTTTGGTGGAAAAGACCCTGCAAGAAGAGGTACACAAACTAGACAAGCGTGTTCAACTCATAGCTGTTAACCAAACCAAGAAAAAGGACGCATACCGTGTGACCCTCCTAAGAGATGGAAGAAGCGGGAATGCGGCTATAAAGAAAGATCTCATAAGGGAGTACCTTGCCGGAGAAGGGAAGGGCAACGAACTGAGGAAGGCGCTGGGCAAGGCGGTCAGTCATTTGAGTATAAGGTACAGGTAATATGCTGTGCATGGTCACAACTGGCGTAACTACAAATACCATGTCGTATCGGTTTGAACTATCGGTCAAATAAATCCGAAATTCGAATATCGAAATCCGAAACAATTTTCTAATTCTAGAAATTCAAATGACCAAAACAGATAGCTAAAGAAACCGAAGTCAGATACAGCGCCTAAAGTTAATTGTTTTGAATATTTTGGAAATTTGTATTTCGGATTTGTTTCGTATTTCGGATTTCGAGCTTCGGATTTTTTGGCTTGTCCGTGTTAGGCACTTTCAACTAATCTTCCATGAGCCTCTTTTTTGCCATTGTCGTATCTTCATTTCTTGTCGTGGTGGCACTTCAATATGTCCTCATCCGCGTCATGCTTCCCCGGAGGCTTTCGAACATGGCAAGGGTCATCATCTCATCTGTTGTCACTCTCAGCATAAACACCGTTCCCTTTTTGTACTTGAGAACAAACCACATCCTGGATCAACTTCCCTGGTGGCATCGGGATCTTGTCGTATTTCCCTATGCCATTCTTATGGTCGCATCGGCTTGTTCGGGTATGCTCCTTTTACTCGTTTGGCATACAGGATCAATGTTGTCCCGGGTGTGGCCTCGGTTTGATAAAGATAGGCGAGGTTTTCTGGCAAATTCAGCAAGAACACTCGCAGGGACTTCCTTTGGTGTGTTGGCCTATGGCAGCTATTATGAGAACAAGACCACAGAAATATCCAGGGTGGTCCTATCATACAGCGGGCTTCACCCCGACCTTTGCGGGTTCAGGCTTGTCCACATCACGGATCTTCACGCGGGGCCGTTGATATCATTTGAAACCATAGCCGAGGTGGTGTCCAGGGCCAATGCCCTCAAACCGGATCTAATTGTCCTCACAGGCGATTACGTAAACCACAATCCCGCCTATATTCATGGTTGTCTTGAACTCCTTGACGACCTCAAAGCGCCCGCTGGCGTTTTTGGTGTATACGGAAATCACGATTACTACACAGGCATAAACGCTATGAGAGATGGTTTTTCAAAGACCCGGATATCCATGCTAAGCGATAGCCACTGCGCAACAAAGGAGCTGGAGGGGGTGTTGAATATAATAGGTGTCGAAGATCCGGTCTCACGCTGGGCAACTGATGCGCAATTTCAGAATTTGGCAGAGATCTCTGCGCTTGTTGTCCCCCATCAGTTCAACCTGCTCCTTTCTCACAGGCCCGGTATATTCAAGGCATGCAAGGACTGGAACGTTCAACTATCCATGGCCGGTCATACCCACGGTGGACAGGTCATTGTCCCGATGGTCGGGGAGCGGGGGTTTTCCCTTGCAGGCCTCTTTGTTACCTATACCCACGGCCTTTATGAATCGGAAAAAGACCCAGAGGTGCGCATGTATGTGAACCGCGGCATTGGCACCATTATAGCCCCGGTGAGGCTCTTTTGCAAACCGGAAATCGTTGAGATCACCCTGACAAGGGGTTAGTGATTGCGGAATGCGGATTGCGGAATGCGGATATGTAGCGCTCAAGATCCATGATTTTGGTGTCAGGTGTCAGGTGTCAGGTGTCAGGTGTCAGGTGTCAGGTGTCAGGAGCGAGAAACGCAAGATCTGAAACCTGAACACTGAAACCAGGCACCAGGTGTCAGGTGTCAGGTGTCAGAAACTGAAAAAGCAAGACCTGAAACCTGAACACTGAAACCTGAACACTGGTCAATAGGTGTAAACTACTTTTTGGCTTGTGTGAAGGATGCCTATAATTCCTTTATTATTTTCAACGGAATCGCAAATCATTGAATAGCCTAAACACGAGTCTAGGGAGGTGAACATTGGATATGGACGAAACGATAACAATGATTCCCAATTATGATATTGTCAAAAAGCTGGGTGAAGGCTCCCAATCCATCGTTTACAAGGCATTTCATAAAGGAGATCCTCACCGGCTGCTATGCCTCAAGATCTTGAAAGGGGCCTCCCTGTCCGAAAGCCAGAGAACAGTCTTCAGGCAGAGAATCGAGCACCTGAAACTCTTGCGTGACCCATTGCTGATCACGCCGCTCTCATTTGAGGTGCGGGGGGGTGTCCGGTTTATCATCCGGCACTATTTTGAGGGGATCACTCTTGATGAATGGGCCAAAACACAAGCCAGGATTACTTTAGACGACTTTTTCACCATAGCTTGCAAGTTGGCTCAGGCCCTGGATAAAGTTCATGAAGCAGGGATTATTCATGGCGGCATCAAGCCACACAACGTACTAATTGAACCGGACACCCTCGATATCCGGTTAGTTGATTTCATAACCCCCCTTGATATCAGAGATGTGAGTCATTTCATTTATGACCGCGGTTTTGTTGAGGGGACCCTGGCATATACTTCTCCTGAACAGACCGGACGTATCAACCACAGAGTCGATTTTTCCACTGACCTCTATTCTCTCGGCATTACCTTTTATGAATTACTGACCGGCCAGCTTCCTTTCTTCTCTACCGACCCCCTGGAGCTGATTCATTCCCTCCTGGCGGAAGAGGCGCCGAATGTACATGAATTGAATCCTGAGATTCCGCCTATTTTAGGTAAAATCATCGCCAAATTAGCGCAAAAACAGCCCGAAAAACGCTACCAGAGTGGAGCCGGGCTTTTTGCCGACCTTACGCGATGTCGGGATGAATATCTGGCCACAGACGGAATCAGCGAATTTCCTTTAGGAAGTTATGATCGCCGCCATCGAATTATCTTTGTCTCCAAAATGGTGGGACGCGATCGAGAGGCAGAAATTATCCTTGAGGA
>JAQYWL010000098.1 GCA_030145035.1 Desulfobacteria bacterium
GTTAGAGGGCCTTTGGACAGCTTTTTACAACATGACACTATTGCGGCTCGCAAAGTTCAATAACTCCATCATGATGGGGAGTTTTTTGTTCTCCATGGTTCTCTTTGCCCCCCTTTACTTTATTGCGAATAAAATGATCATGCAATACCGGGAACATGTACTCGCTTGGGTGCAAAAGACCCGAATTATGCAAGCTTTCAAGGCTACAAAGCTGTATAGCGTTTTTGCGAACTATTCCCAGTTGAGAGGTGGTATATGAAGTGGATTCGTTGGCAGGGTTTGATCACTTTTGTTGTACTGCTGTTATTCGTAATCGTGGCATGGTTCCTTTTTGTGGGTGTGGACGTCAAAAAAACCATTGAAAGCAAAGGCACTGAATTGGTGAAAGCCAAAGTGGAGCTTGCAGATGCGGATTTTTCTATTTTCCCTTTGGGATTGTCTTTGACAGGACTTGAGGTGGCAAATCCTGATGCTCCTATGACCAATGCATTTCAAGTAGATCGCGCGGCCTTATTACTGGAAGGGTCAAAGTTGTTGCGTCGAAAGGTAGTCTTTAAGGAAGTGACACTGGAGGGAGTAAAACTAAACACACCTCGAAAGACATCAGGTGCGATTTCTGAAAAACGTTCACGTATCACAGTGGTTTCGAAAGAACCATCAGGGGAAAAAGTGAAGTGGCCGTCCTTCAAGATTCATGATGCGAAAGAAATTCTTCAAAAAGAAAAGCTTCAGTCTCTTGAACTGATTGAATCGTTTCGAGGGGACCTCCAAAATGAGAAGGAAAAATGGCAGAGCCGACTGGCACAACTGCCGGATAAGAACAAATTAGGAGAATATCAAAAAAAGATCGATCGTTTAAAATCCGGAAAACAACGAGGCATTGAAGGAATTGTTGGCGGTGTTAGCGAAGTGTTGACCCTCCAGAAGGAATTAAGTAGGGATTTGGACCTCATTAAGACTGCACAAAAAGAGCTTGGCCAAAATATGACTTCCCTCCGAAAACGGATAGCTGAGGTGAAAAAGGCGCCACAGGAAGATGTCCGTAGGCTAAAGGAAAAGTACAGCCCTTCTCCGGAGGGCCTGGTGAACGTGAGCCGGCTATTCTTTGGAAAGAAGGTCGGAAATTGGATAGATACCTTCCTGAATTGGCATAAGAAATTAGGGCCCATTCTGGAACGGGTGAAAGAAAGAAAGCATGGTAGAGAAGTAGTCAAACCAACACGTGGGAAAGGTGTCGATGTCAGATTCAAAGAGCAGGAGGCGTATCCTGATTTTCTCATTCGAATAGCTCATGTCGCTATAGATATCCCAGCAGGTTTGTTTAATGGTCAGGTACGAAATATTACACCCGATCAGGATATTTTGGGTGTGCCTCTTATGTACGAATTTGCAGGTGTGAACTTAACGGGCCTTGCCTCCTTAAAAATTGATGGTTCATTGAATCACGTGGATCCATCGTCCGCGAAAGACACGACCAATGTTTTGATTCGAGGATATAACGTATCTGATATAGATCTTTCTTCTGATGTAGAGTTGCCTATTGTGTTAAAAAGGGCGACGGCAGATCTTGAGGCAAGGGTGACCATTGCCGGAGAAACGCTCAAGGCGAACTCTTTGATTAGTCTTCAATCCGTTAATATGGTCACCCCGAATGAGAAGGAGACGAGTAGTTTGATGAAAGTACTCACCTCTGCAATTTCTGACATAAAAGCCTTTGACCTTAAGGCTGAAATTTCGGGTACAATACAAGACTATGACTTGAAACTCAGCTCAGACCTTGACAACGTGCTAAAAGATGCTGTGAAAAAACAAGTGAAGGCGCAAGCGGTACAATTTGAAAAAAGACTCCAGTCAGTCATTCAGGAGAAAGTGGGTGGGTCCATGGCTGATTTGGAGACCACTCTAGGCGGCCTCGGCTCCATTGGCAGCGAGCTAATGGCACGCTCTCATTTTGGAGATAAACTGGTCAAAAGCTTACAGAAAAGTGGTTCGGACGGAATGAAGCTACCTTTATAGGAGTACAATTCTGGGAAGTAAAAAAAGAATTGTTTTATGAATGAGCAAGGCAACTAAATAACTAAAGTCCCAAAGCAAATATAGAAAACAAATTTTCTTAATGGTAGATGTTTCTCCCTCCTCTATCGGTTATTGGAGTCAGAAATGGAGGAATCTCATGGCAAAAATCAAGATAAAGGGGATGTCCTGCAATCACTGTGTCATGGCCGTTACCAAGGCCTTGAATGGAATTGAAAGGATTGAAAATGTTAAAGTGGATCTTGCAAAGGGCGAGGCTGATTTTGATGAAGTAAAGACCCCCTGACATGGACCTTGTAAAAAAAGCGATCAAAAAGGCAGGCTACGAAGTTGTCTGATAAAGCCACACTCAATATTTGCGGCATGACTTGCGCTGCATGTGTAGTGCGTGTGGAGCAAGGGCTGAAAGACCTTAAAGGTGTGCAGAAGGCTTCGGTTAATTTTGCCACAGAAAAAGCGACTAAGCACCTGCAGTCATTGTAAGGTCACAAAAAAGTCTTTGAACGAAATGAGAAGAGAGGAGGTGCCAGCTTGAATATTCTTATTGGCGGCGAAGCGGGTCAAGGGTTGGTTACTGTCGGACAGCTACTGGCCAAAAGCCTTGTCCGCAGTGGCTATTTCATCGTTGTGACCCAGAGCTATCAGTCCCGAATTCGAGGCGGACATAACACCTTTGTCATCCGCGTAAGGACGGACGAGGTCAGTACACCTCAGGAATCGGTAGACCTCTTAGTTGCTTTCAACGAGGATACGGTTGCGTTGCATCGTGGGAAACTTACACCTGCAGGACTTATTGTGATCGATGGCGCTTCCGACGTTAAAGGCGATTGCATTCTGAAAGTGCCCTTCAAGGACCTCGCTCAAGGCAGGTTCTCAAACATCGCTGCCCTTGGCATCGTGGGTTCGCTTCTTGGTCTGGACATAGGGTTGATGACAGAGGTATTGGATAATTTTTTTGGAAAGAAAAAACCTGAGATAGCCAAGGAAAACAGGGGGGTAATTGAAGCCTCGGTCCGGTGGGTGGCCGGACAGGCGACTTCCGTGCTTCAACTTCCCGAAATTCCCAATGCCGTCCAGCGCTTGATGATGAACGGAAACGAGTGCATTGCCCTTGGCGCTCTTTCAGCGGGTTTACGATTTTGTTCATTTTATCCCATGACACCGTCAACCTCCATCGTTTTAAATCTGGCAGGCTGGGCCAAGCAGATGGGTTTGATTGTAGAGCAGGCAGAAGACGAGATTGCAGCTATTAACATGGCCATAGGAGCCTCCTTTGCCGGTGCGCCCAGCATGGTGACGACATCCGGTGGCGGGTTTGCCCTAATGGGAGAAGGGGTCAGCCTGGCAGCTATGACCGAGACCCCCATAGTTATAGTGATAGCCCAGCGTCCTGGGCCGGCTACCGGTCTTCCCACTCGTACTGAACAGGGAGACCTTGACTTTGTTCTTCATTCAGGCCATGGCGAATTTCCGAGGGCTATCTTCGCACCAGGAACTGTTGAGGAGTGCTTCTATTTGACCCGCAGGGCCTTCAGTCTGGCAGAACGATATCAGTGCCCCATATTTCTTTTGACCGACCAGTTTCTTGCCGACTCCTATCGTTCTGTAATGCCTTTAGACATAAAAAGTTCGCCTCCCCTCAGGGTCAGTTCCGAGGTTGTTGTTGAATCATTGCCGTACAAACGATTTGCCATAACTGAAAATGGGGTTTCGCCTCGCCTCCTTCCAGGGATAAGTGAACATCTTATTGTGGCTGACAGTGATGAGCACACAGAGGACGGTCATATTACAGAAGATCTTTCCGTCCGCACACTGATGGTCAAAAAAAGACTTAGAAAGGGGAAATGGATTGACTCCGACGTCATTCCGCCGGATATGCAGGGGGAAAAGAAGCCGGATCTCCTGTTGGTCTCGTGGGGGTCGAGCAAGGGGGCGGTGAAGGAGGCGGCTTCCCGTTTGAGGACAGAGGGAAAGAGAGTGGCAACTCTCCATTTTAGCCAGGTATGGCCCTTGATGCCTGAACAGTTCATGAGAAAGTTTGAGGAGGCTCGGCAGGTAGTCTGCATAGAGAGTAATGCCACCGGACAGATGGCGCGGCTTATAAGGAGAGAGACGGGATTTCAAATAGAAAACAAGGTACTTCGATATGACGGATTACCTCTGACGCCAGAGTCAATTCTTAGAGAACTAACCCATTGATGATTTAGTAAAAATTTATCAAATCGGTGACGCGAACTGCGAGGATTAAAGATGGTAACCATTGATGATTACGGAGACTACGAAACAGCCTGGTGTCCGGGCTGTGGAAACTTCTCTATTCTAAAAGCGGTCAAGCAAGCATTGGTGGCCAGGGAACTCAAGCCCCACGAGGTATTATTCGTCTCAGGGATCGGTCAGGCCGCCAAAGCGCCCCACTACCTGAATGCTCACCTATTCAACGGCCTTCATGGCAGATCGCTTCCTGTAGCTACCGGAGTGAAGCTCGCCAACCCGGGGTTGACCGTCATTGTTGAAAGCGGAGATGGGTGCAACTACGGAGAGGGCGGAAACCATTTCCTGGCAGCCATACGTCGCAACATAGATGTGACGCTTATCGTTCACAATAACCAGGTGTACGGCCTCACCAAGGGCCAGGCGAGTCCTACCACTGCCGAAGGGTTTGTGACCAAGGCCCAGCCGGAAGGCGTGGCATCTGCATCTTTCAACCCGATTACCGTGGCTGTTGCCATGCAGGCCGGTTTTGTGGCAAGAGGTTTTGCCGGCATGATCGATCACCTGTCAGAGCTGATTCAGCAGGGCATTGTCCATCGAGGTCTTGCCCTTATTGACGTGTTGCAGCCATGTGTATCTTTCAACAAGGTAAACACATTTGCCTGGTACAAGGAGCGGTGTGAGCCGGTAGGCCCGACATACGATCCCACAGACTGGGAAGCATCCATGAAGGTGGCTGGTCAGTGGGGAGACGAGATCCCTATAGGGATCATCTACCGGAATGACCGGCTACCCTTTGAAGAGCACTTTTCAGTCCTAAGTCAAGGACCTCTGGTAGGGCGGGAGGTAGACCAGGCGATCCTTAAAGAGATCATGGAACGATATGGATAAGAAAAACAACACCTGAGCGTCCATTCAGCGAGTGGACGAAACGGGCTTATCCGTATCGGCTTCCATAGGTTCGAATGTAGAGTAGTAACCGTTTACGGTTGCCGGTTATACAGTTCACGGTTGAAAAAGACAAAAAGCAGAAGAGAATTATGGGATCGGCGCATAGTTCATCGGGGAAACTGTAAACTGTGAACCGACAACTGTGAACGGTTACGTATAGCAAAAGCACGAAAAGGTTTTTGGATGACTGTACAGCCAAATACGAGTTTGCGGATGTGGATTTGTTTCATGGGGGGAAGAAAGGGCAGCTATTCTTGAACCGGAAAGAGTTCTGTTGGTTATTTGAATCAGAAAGGGAATTTCATGGCAACGATCAAGATAAAGGGGATGTCCTGCAATCACTGCGTTATGGCCGTTACCAGGGCATTAAATGAGATTGAAGGGGTCAAAAATGTCAAGGTGGATCTTGCAAAGGGCGAGGCTGATTTTGATGAAGTAAAGACCCCTGACATGGACCTTGTAAGAAAAGCGATCAAAAAGGCGGGCTACGAAGTTGTCTGATAAAGCCACTCTCAATATTAGCGGCATGACTTGCTCGGCATGCGTAGTGCGTGTAGAGCAGGGGCTGAAAGACCTTGAAGGTGTGCAGAAGGCCTCGGTCAATTTTGCCACGGAAAAAGCGACTGTTGAGTATGATTCGTCCGCCCTTGGGCTTGAGAGCATAACCAAGAAGGTCAAGGACCTGGGCTATGAAGTCGTGGGCATGGAGAAGTCAAGGGGTGGAGTTGAGGCCGCCCGGAAAAGGGAACTCAAAGAACTGAAAACCAGGTTCAGTGTTGGCGTGATTTTAAGCGTTGTTATTTTCGCGGGTTCCATGCAGCACTGGTTTCCGTATCTCCGCTCGATTCCCAGACAGACCATGCTTTTTTGCCTTTTTGTGCTCACGACCCCTGTCGTATTCTGGGTCGGGAGCCGGTTCTATGTCGGCGCCGTCAAGGCAGCTAAGCAAAAGACTACAGATATGAACACCCTGGTGGCCGTGGGGGCATTCTCGGCTTATCTCTATTCAGCTCTGGTTACCTTTGTGCCTCAATTTTTTGCGGGTGCGGGCATAGCCCCACACGTATACTTTGACGGCGCAGCCATGATCATAACCCTTATTCTCCTGGGACGCTTGCTCGAGGCCAGGGCCAAAGGAAAGACCTCAATGGCCATCAAAAGGCTGATGGGACTCAAGCCGAAGACTGCGCGGGTCATAAAGGATAGCAAGGAAATCGACATTCCGATCGAGGCCGTGATAAAAGGAGACCTGATCCTGGTGCGGCCCGGTGAAAAAATTCCCACGGATGGTCTGATTGTTTCAGGGTCATCTTCAATCGACGAATCGATGCTCACCGGAGAAAGTATTCCAGTGGCCAAGAAGGCGGGAAGCGAGGTCTTTGCGGCTACCTTGAACAAGACCGGTAGTTTTACCTTTAGAGCAACCAAAATAGGGGCAGAAACGGCCCTTGCCCAGATCATCCGGCTGGTCGAAGAGGCTCAGGGGTCCAAGGCCCCGATCCAGCGCGTGGCAGATAAGGTGGCATCCATCTTTGTACCCGTGGTTTTTGGCATAGCGGCGCTGACTTTCATGGTATGGTACTTTTTCGTACCCGAACCGACGTTCAGCCGTGCCTTGCTCAATTTTGTATCGGTCTTAATCATTGCCTGTCCATGTGCCATGGGCCTGGCAACACCCACCGCAGTGATGGTCGGCACTGGATTGGGGGCCGAAAACGGCATATTGATCAAAGGTGGGGAAAGCTTGGAGAGGGCCTGCAAACTGAGCACAGTGGTTTTTGATAAAACCGGCACGTTGACAAAAGGAGAACCGGAGGTCACAGATGTACTGACCTTAGAGGGTACAGAGCAAGAAGATGTTCTAAAGGTCGCTATTTCCATTGAAGCCGTTTCAGAACATCCCCTGGCTCAGGCCATCGTGCAGAAAGCCCGTAAGGAAGCGGTGTCCGCTGGTGCGGTGGCTGACTTTGAAGCGCTGTCAGGTCTTGGGGCAAGGGCGGTCGTAGATGGCAAGACATGTTTTTTGGGCAATCTGCGGCTTATGGAAGAAGAGGGCATCAAGTTAAATGGCCTGGATGAAAAGGCAGAAAGGCTCGCGAGTCAAGGCAAGACGTGCGTTTTTGTTGCCGAAGAAGGCCGGGTCATAGGCCTTCTTGCTCTTTTGGATGTGCCAAGGGCATCTGCCGCCAAAGCAGTTGATGACCTGAAGACCATGGGATTGCAGGTGTCCATGATTACCGGAGACAACGAAAAGACAGCCCAGGGCGTGGGCAATACCCTTGGCATCGACCAGATATTAGCCGAAGTCCTTCCCGGTGATAAGGCTGAAGAGATAAGGCGGCTGCAGGCGCGGGACCAGACAGTGGCTATGGTGGGAGACGGTATTAACGATGCACCGGCCTTGACCACTGCCGACATCGGGATCGCCGTTGGCGCGGGGACGGATGTGGCCATGGAAGCGAGCGACATTACTCTGATCAGAGATGATTTGCGATCTGTTCCGGCAGCCATCAAGCTTTCGTCCCAGACCATGCGAATAATCAAACAGAACCTTTTCTGGGCATTCTTCTACAACAGCTTAGGGATTCCGATTGCAGCCGGGGTATTATATCCCTTCTTTGGGATCCTCTTGAATCCTGTCTTTGCAGCAGCAGCCATGGCTATGAGCTCGGTCTCTGTAGTGAGCAATTCGCTCCGTCTGCGGGGATTTAAGCTTGGGTAGAAAGGAGGGAAATAACATGGCAGATAGACCAAGATCGGCGGGTTTTTGAAAGGTCTCAGGGACGGATATAGGGGACATCAACTATTAAACTCGATTCTTGCCTGGGGATATGTTATTCGAATTGCATGCCTAAAAAATCACGAATCGATGCCCGTCCGCCTCGCCTGAACTCGCGATGGCGGGCAGGCTCCGGGAGTTCCGCATCTTACGCGGGCGTTCGGCGCTAAGAAACCAAAGTTCGCAAAAAAAGGAGAAAAATA
>JAQYWL010000234.1 GCA_030145035.1 Desulfobacteria bacterium
GAGCGGCGAAGCCGCGTTACATAAAATCGCGAAGCGATTTTATAACTTGAAACAAAAAAGGAGTGGGTAACGCTATGAAAAAGATAAATTGGCTTTCAGTCTTTAGAGCGGCGAAGTCGCGATTTATAAAATTTTGGACAAATCGTCCAAAATTTTATCCAGGTTTTACGCTGATTGAACTCATGGTCGTTATTGTGATCCTGGGCATTCTGGCAGGGCTCATTATTCCCAGAATCATGGGCAGACCAGAAGAGGCCAGACGCATGAAGGCCAGGGTTCAGATCGAAAGCATAGAGACCGCCCTGAAGCTGTACAAGCTTGACAACGGCAATTACCCCACGACAGAACAGGGCCTTCAAGCCCTGGTCGAACCGCCTTCAGTAGGGCAGCTTGCTAAAGCCTGGCGCAAGGGTGGGTACCTGGAAAAAGGGAAGGTCCCCAAAGATCCATGGAAAAATGAATATGTGTATCTTTCCCCGGGCGTTTACGACGATTACGACCTTTCCTCCTACGGTCCTGACGGAGAACCCGGAGGGGAAGGTGAGGATGAAGATATAAACAGTTGGGAACTTGAATAAAATCGCTAATAAAATCGCTACGCGATCCCGGGGGGAGTATTGGAGTATTGGAGTGTTGGAGTGTTGGTTTTAGAGGGATAAGAAAATGATCTTTTTCCGCTCTTACTATCCATTACTCCAGTACTCCAACACTCCATTGTTGCGGGGGTGATTTCAATGCGTTGCAAAGTCTCACAGACACATATTAAGGAGTCCAAGCTGGAAGAAAACGGTTACACCTTCATCGAGTTAACTGTTGTTGTCTTTTTGATCGGGCTGACACTGGTCTTGACTGTCCCGAAATTTCGTTATGCCATGTTGACCGATGACCTGAAGGCCACTGTACGCCGAATGGTGGGGACCGTCAGGAGCTTGAGAAACGAGGCAATCCGGGAGCAAAAAATCTATACACTCCATTTTGACCTTGAATCAAATCGGTTCTGGATAGAGTCGGCAGACATGACCGATGAAGGCCGGGATCTTGCTTACGAAAAGGCCTTCCACCTGCCGGAGGGAGTTCGCATACTCGATGTTTGGTCCGGAGCAAGGGGCAAGAAGGTCGACGGCAAGGCAGCCATCCGCTTTACTAAGAAAGGTTATATCGAACAATCAGTTATTCATCTTGCGGCGGAAGATGGCAGGGAATTTACCCTTGAGTTGAGCCCCTTTCTGGGAAAAGTCAAAGTCTCTGAAAAATATATAGAATTTGAGTGATTCAATTTATAAAATCGCTTCGCGATTTTATGTAACGCGGCTTCGCCGCTCGAAAAAAGGAAATTCCTATACAATAAATGGTAAATGACAGATGACAAATGACAAATGTTCGGGTTTTACACTCTTAGAGGTCATGGTGGCCATAGCCATCATTGCTATTGCCCTGACGGCTGTGCTCGGGTCACAATCTCAGAGTCTGTCACTGGCCAGCGAAGCGAAATTCAGTACGACAGCCGCCTTTCTGGCCCAGGGTAAAATGGCAGAAATAGAGGCTGAAAAGGCGGAGGATCTCACTTCTGATTCGGGTGATTTCGGCGAGGATTTTCCGGGCTATGGTTGGGAACTGAGCGTGAACGATGTGACATTCGATGAACCTGAAGGCGTCTCGGAACATCTCAAACAAATTGATTTGACTGTTTCCTGGGAAGACCACGACGAGTACGAATACCGTCTCAGACTGTACAGGTTTTTGCCAGAAACCCAATAAACACAATGAACCCAACAAACCCAAAAGGCTTTACCCTTCTGGAGATCCTTATCGCCATGTTCATTTTTGCGGTCGTTCTTTCAACAATCTATACCTCTTATACCGGAACTTTTCGCATCGTGAACGAGACCGAATCTCAGGCTGATATTTACGGAATGGCCCGGATTGCCCTGGAAAGGATGCTGGAAGATTTAGAGTCTGCATACATTCCGGAAAAGGTGGAAACCTCGGAATCAGATGAAGACAGCACGTTCGTGGGCGAGGACACGGAGATCAAAGGGAGAAATGTTGACTCCCTTCGCTTCATCTCCAGAGCGCACCTGGTGTTCAGCGAGCAAGAGCAAGCTTCTGGAACCGTAGAGATAGCTTACTATGTTCAAGAGGACGATGAGGGAGAGAGTTTTGTTCTCTATCGTAGGGACAGGCCGGCGTTTCAAGAAAAACCTGAAGAGGGGACCGGGGGATTGGTGCTGTGTGACAGCTTAGTCTCTGTGAGTTTTACCTATTATGACGACGAGGGTGAGGTGCACGAGAACTGGGATTCCACAAGCGATGAGTTCAAGGATAAGATTCCCAAAATGGTTTCTATCAAACTGGAGCTTGAAAACAGCGCGGACCGTGAAAGACCCTTCTCGTTCATGACAAGTGTTGCACTTCCACTGGGCAAGGGTTAGCCGAGGCTTATAGAATAAATAAAAGAAGCTGCATCCTTAATTTTCGCCACAAAGTAGTTTACACTTTTTTTCACCACTACAGGTTTGGGGTTTCAGGTTTCAGTGTTCAGGTTTCAGTGTTCAGGTTTCAGTGTTCAGGTTTCAGTGTTCAGATGTTGCGTTTCTCGCTCTTGACACCTGACACCTGACACCTGACACCTGACACCTGACACCAAAACGGGATAAAGATTTAGGTCCACATAAGAATTAATCTAAGTACGAATTTATTAGGCGAAGGATGAGGTATATGGGAAGGTTTCTTCGAAACAGCCGCGGGATGGCCCTTATCCTGACGATTTTGATCATTAGCCTGATCGTTGCGTTAACGCTCCAGTTCAATACATCCATGCGGTCTGATTTGCATGCAGCCGCCAATCTCCCGGATGGCATCAAGCTCGGCTATATTGCCAGGTCAGGATTCAACTATGTGCTTGCGGTTCTCCTTGAAGACGACACAGGGGTCGATTCCCTCCATGACGACTGGGCCGACCCAAAGATTCTTTCTGAGAATTCGGCTGGCCGGTTTGACGAGGGCAGGTTTGAGCTCAAGGTGTCAGACCATTCGGGAAGGATTCAGATCAACAAACTGGTCAAGGGGAAACAGTATAATGAGAACCAGAGAAAACTTCTGGAACGATTCTTGAGGGCTCCAGAATTTGGGCTTGGGGAGGAAGAAGTTCAAACCATCATTAGTGCTATCAAGGACTGGATCGATGACGACGATGTCGCGACCGGGTTATATGGCGCAGAAGGTCCTGGCCATTATGAGACACTGGAGAAACCTTACTCGTGCAAAAATGCCCCCATTGAATTCTTAGAGGAGTTGCTTCTTCTCAAAGGCATAACCAAGGAACTCTATGAGCGCATCTCCCCATACCTAAGCCCTCACGGCGACGATGGAAAAATCAATCTCAATACAGCTCATCCTCTGGTATTAAGAGCCATTTCAGACGAGACAATAGAGGATCCAGAAATGGTCGAGAATATGGACGAGTACCGTAACGACCAAGACAACGACCTGAAATCCATAAATTGGGACGACAGGGTTGGGATGCGCGAGGTCAACCATGACCCGGGACTGCTAACCACCTCAAGCACCTGCTTTGAGATCAGATCAGAAGGTTTCAAAGGGGCCATGGCCAAGCGCGTCACGGGGACGGTCAAAAGGAAAGAGGGCGGATTCGATATCCTCTCATGGAAAATAGAATAAGAACTTGGGCCTCGCAAATGGGGCCAGTCGGGAGAGAGAAATGGATGATTGGAGAAATGGACGAACAGGAAAACATAAATACATCACTCCAGTACTCCATCACTCCAATACTCCATCACTCCGGTTTGCAATCCACAACCAAAGTGCTATAATTTGAATAACTTGCAGAAATTTTAGGTCGTCAAACAATGCCACGAAAAGTTCTCGGTCTTGACATAAACTCGCATTCGGTTGCGGCAGTCCAGGTTAAAGGCGGGCTGAAGGGGCATCACGTCACAGCCTGCGCCCATATAATGATCGAAGAGGCGGGGGGCCTGGAGGAGGCTTTGAAGGCACTTGTCGAACAGGTAGGTCCTGAGGCTGATATCTGCATCAGCTCAATTCCGGGGGAGCATGTATCGTACCGGAATCTCCGAATGCCTTTCAGAGACAAGAAAAAGATCAGGCAGACGCTTGCCTTTGAACTTGAGACAATGGTCCCTTTTCCAGTCGAGGATTTGCTTGTCGATTTCACTGTGGCTGACCGGTCGGATCAAAGCGAAATCCTTGCCGCCTCTGTCAAGCAGGCATATATTTCCGAATATCTGGCGCACTTGCAGGCCAACGGAATCGATCCCGCCGTCCTGGATATCAGAGGCGTGCCCACGGCCTGCTGGCTGTTGAGGCAAGCGGGAACACCCGATGACGGACTTCTATTGGAAATTGGTCTCAAGAGAAACACGATGATCCTTTATCTCAACAGGCGCATCGCCCTGGTTCGCACCCTTCCCTTTAACGGCAGTGCCATTGACCGCTGTCCGGACACCCAGGCGGCTGAGCAAATTGAATCCTGTCTCAGGTCGTTTTGCACAGATGTTCAATATACACTCCATGCCTTTGGATCTCAGACCGCAAAGACGGTGCGTCCCCAAAGTGTTTTTATTACGGGTAGCGGAGCCCTTTATCCGGATACGGAGAACCTCTTGAGCCGATTTCTTGATCTTCCGGTTGAGCGGATCGACCTGGCTACGGATTCAAGGATTCACATGGACGAAAATATCGCTGGAGCCTGGAATCCTGAACTAATGAACAACGCACTTGCCCTGGCGGTTCGGGAAGCTAAACAAGGCCTCGGTTTCAATTTCAGGAGAGATGGATTCGAGGTCAAAAAACAGTATTTCCGACACAACAAGGAGATTCGAAAGGCCGTTGCTTTCTTAATAGTCGTTCTATGTCTTCTGGCCGTTGATCTGGGTGTGGATTACTACTTTTTGAAGAAACGGTACAAGATACTGGATCAACAAATCACACAGGTATTCAGACAAACGCTTCCTGACGTGAAACGGATTGTGGACCCGGTCCATCAGTTGAAGGCTAAAATAAACGAAATCAACAAGTCAGCCTTGTCGCTTCCTGGAATTAGTGCGAAAAGGAAGGCTCTCGACCTGCTAAGAGATATCTCGCTGCGGGTCCCTGAATCCGCGGATGTGGACATGACCCGCATAGTGGTTGACCCGGATGCGGTTCTGATCAGGGGTGAAACTGACACATTCAACACCGTGGATACTATCAAGAAAGGACTGGAGCCCTCAGCCTATTTTGATGCGGTAACCATCAGTTCTGCCAATCTTGATCGATCCGGAAACCGGGTTCGATTTGAGATGAAATTGGAACGTTCCAAGTAAATATGCCGTGTCCGTTTTGCGTGTCCGTAAACTTGTCCCGGACACGGGTAACGGACACGTGCCTGAGGAAATATGAAGCTTGCAAGACGTGAAAAATATCTTGTATCGGTCGCAGCCTGCTGCATAGCCATTTTCTTAGTGTTTCAGTTTCTGATCTTTCCCTTCTTTGAAAACAGAAGGCGCATTCAGAGGGGCCTGAAGGCCAAAGAAAAGGGGCTGGAGGAGATTGTAAAGCTGAGGGCTGAGTATGACACCTACCAGAAAGGTTCTCAGGGCATACAGCAGACCCTTGCCAGGCGAAAAAAGGGATTTACGCTCTTTTCCTTTCTTGAAAAGGCAGCGGGTGAGGCTGAGGTCAAACCCCATATCAAGTCTATGAAACCCTCTGTCTCGTCAGGCACGGGGCCTTACAAAGAATCGATGGTTGAGATGAAATTGGAGGCAATTACTTTGCAGCAGTTGGTTGGATACCTTTATCGTATTGAATCACCGGATGATTTAGTAAACATTAAACGCATTTCAATTAGCCACAACAAGAAGGAACAGGGCTATTTAGATGCCATAATACAGGTCCTAACCTTTCAGTAGGAACATTAATCATTTATCATTTATCAATGACCAATGACCAATGACCAATGACCAATGACCAATGACCAATGACCATTTATGAAACGTTTTGTATCAAACTATAAGAAATGGCTGGGATACCTCCTCTTCGCTCTGATTCTGACAGTGGCGCTTTTGTACTTTCGTTTTCCTTCAGATGCCCTGCGGGACTATGTGGAGGCAACAGCAGGCAGGGCAAATCCCCGCCTGGTTCTTTCGCTTGACCGCGTAGAACCCAGGTTCCCTATTGGTTTGAAGTTTGTGGAAACCGAAGTTGCCCTGAAAGATATGCCGGATAGAGTCATTCTCAGGGCAGATAGTCTTTTGCTCAAACGCGAGCTATGGTCATTGTTGCGGGGAGAATCCAAGTATTGCTTTAACTGCCTGGCGTATAAGGGTAAGGTAAGTGGATCTGTCTATATCAACAAAGATCGCACGAGAAGTTTCATCGATACGGAAATTGAATTGAGGAATATTCGCATTGGGGATTATGCCTATCTTTCACACCTGATTGGCCGTCATGCAGAAGGAACCCTTGGCGGAACCGTCTCGTACGAAGGTCCGTACAATCTGCTGATGGATGGCTCAGGAGAGGCAAATTTGAGGTTATCACACGGCAGGGTGGAACTTTTGCAGCCATTTCTTACCTTCGAGTCGATTGACTTTAATGAAATGGAAATCGAGATGGCTCTCAAGAAACAAAAGATAAACGTGTCCCGTCTTGAACTAAAGGGGAAACAGTTGCACGGAACCTTGTCGGGAACCATAACGTTGAAAAAAGCATTTGCAAAAAGCAGCCTTGATCTCAAAGGCACGATTGAGCCGTTTGCAGCATTTTTTAAAGGCACTGAGGGCATCCGCGATACTGTGGCGCTTTTCACAGAACGTCTTAAGAAAGGAACTTTTTCCTTTGTGATTCACGGAACCCTGGGGGAACCCAAGATCAAATTCACATAACTCGATAGTATAGGAATTTCCTTTTTTAAGCGGCGTATTCAGCCGTCGTAGCCAAGGCTACTATGGCGAAGTCGGCGCCGCGTTATATAAAATTCCGCAGGAATTTTATACATATGACAAGATATTACCATACCATTTTCAACCTTCTTGCTTTGTCCATTGTCATCTACATTGGGGTGGGTCTCTTCTACAGGGTCGTCCGTGCAAGGCTAAGGCAAGTCGATACAAAAACCTTTGTGGTGCAGCACATACCGGATGACAAAGGGCACCGGAAGCCGCCTTTGGATGACTACCGGTTGATATTTGACAGAAATATCTTTGGCTCTACAGACAGGACCCCTGAAGAAGTAAATGCAGAAGAAATTGAAGGCCTTGAACCGACTTCCATGAAAATAGCCCTTCTGGGAACAGTTACAGGTAACCCGCAGAATGCCGTTGCTGTTATCGAGGAAACTGACAAGAAAAAGCAGGGTCTGTACAAGGTAGGGGACAGCATTAAGAATGCCGTCATTAAAATGATCTTAAGGGGAAAGGTCGTCCTTAGAGTTGAGAACAGAGATGAAATACTCACAATGGAAGAAGCCGCGGCCCGAGGAACTGAAAAGGGGCGTCGGGCGTCAATGCCCCGTGAGAGAGGAACCACCATAACGGTCAGCCGCTCAGATGTTGAAGAATCCCTCAAAAACATGAACAAGCTTTTGTCGGAGGTGCGCATACGGCCTCATTTCAGGGACGGCAAGCCAGACGGGTTAGCACTAAGCAGGATCAAGGGAGGCTCCGTTTTTGCGAAATTGGGGCTGAAAAATGGTGACATTGTTCAGGGAATGAATGATAGTAGCATTGAAAGCCCGGATGATATATTGGATTTGTACAAGAAATTGAAATCAGGTTCCCGGGTAGAGTTGCAAATAAAACGAAAAGGTCAGACGAAAACCATAAATTACAGGTTCAGATAGAACCATGTATACTTCTTATTTTGGTTTTAAGGAAAACCCTTTCAGTTTAACACCCGATCCAAACTACCTTTATCTTAGCCGCAACCATAAGGAGGCCTTTGATCACCTCCTTTATGGAATCAACGAACGAAAAGGCTTCATTGTCATTACGGGCGGCATTGGTACGGGAAAAACCACGCTGTGTCGAGCACTTCTTGGCACCCTTGATTCATCCACAAAAACGGCATTGATATTCAACGCCTATATCTCCGACATGGAACTTTTGAGGACTATCAATCAGGAGCTTGGCGTTGGGGAAGAAGTGCCCGGCCAGAGCAAGAAGGACTATATTGACAGCCTGAATCGGTTCCTGCTTGAGACCTTCAGCCGGGATGGCAACGCGGTCCTGTTGATCGATGAAGCCCAAAATCTTTCCCCTGCTGTCCTTGAGCAAATACGCATGCTATCGAACCTTGAGACCGAAAAGGAGAAACTGGTTCAGATCGTCCTTGCGGGGCAATCCGAATTAAGGGAGCTTCTATCTTCACCCTCTTTGAGGCAGCTCGATGAGCGCATAATGGTTCGATACAATCTGGAACCCCTGGCTAAGAATGATGTACAGGGCTATGTGGAGCATCGATTGGTAGTGGCAGGCGGCAAAGGGAACGTGCAGTTTACAAAGGGTGCCCTTGAGGCAATTTACGGATACTCTCAAGGAAATCCGAGGCGAATCAACGGAGTTTGTGACCGGGCCCTCCTTATTGCATACTCCAGGGATGAGTTCACCATATCCAAAAGAACGGTTCAGAAGGCGATTGAGGACATCTGCGGTGATGTGACACTCGAGCCCAGGCTAAAAAGGGGCTGGTCTCAGAAAAGGGTTGGCTCGTTATCCGTGCTTTTGCTGCTTCTGCTGATTATTGTGGCAGCCTTTGGGGGATGGAACTTCAGAAAAGAAATTTCAGCGCTTATTTCAGGTGATGTAACCGTTCGGGAAGCAAGAGAGGAAGATAAATTCATACCGCATAGAGGCACGGCAGGCCCAACAAAAGCGGTTTTTCCTGTGCCAAATGATAAACTATTACCAAACAACCAGGAGGTGGCAGCGGCCAAGACCGAAAGGGTCCCATCTGCACCCCCGGAACCCGAGATGAAAGGAACAAGCCTGTTCCTTGATGAGCAAGCCAGCCTTGGAGGCCTCTTCGGGCTTTTCAATGCAAAGGAGGACCCGAACGGTCATGCGGCAAATGAGGTTCATTTGGGCCTGTTTTCGTTTTATGCAGAGCCCGAACATTATATTATGTTCAAAAAACCTTTTCGGGTACGTGTGGCTGTCCCTGCTCACCCTCCGGGCCTTAGTGGAGCCGGGGGACTGCCGTTGCCTTGCTATTTGCTGATTCGCGAAGTCACAGCAGACGGTGCCATCGCCATCGATGCCGACGGTAAAGAGCAGCTCATAACGAGAGACTTTATCCTGAGTCATTGGGGCCAGGAGGTTTCCTGGGTGTATCCGTATGAAAACATGAGTGCTAATTTGGTCAAAGGCATGAGTGGCCCGGATGTTATCAAAGTGCAACAGACATTAAATGAGATCGGTTATTGGGTTGAACCTACTGGGTTTTACGGCAAGTCCACATTTCATCAGGTCATGAAATTCCAGAGCGATTTCGCATTGAAGGCCGATGGGATTGTTGGTACCCGTACAAAGGGGTTATTATATCAGATGTCAGAATAATCGTTAATCGTTATCTGTTATTCGTTATTCGTTATTCGGAAATCCAAAATCCAAAATGGCAGATGAGCTTCATCCATGAGGCCCTGAAGAAGGCCCAGAAAGAAAAAGATGCCCGTTACCGTAAGTACCATGGAATTGTGTCCACGCCCGGATACAAACCGAGGTTTTTTTCCGGCAAGGCGCTGTGGTGTACCTCTTTTGTTCTGATCTCGCTTGCGTTTACGGCCTATTTGTGGTTACCCTCCAGGGGCACACAGCCTCCCGTCCGTGAACCTGCAAGGCCTGAGGCAACCCCGCAGCCGCAAAGCGTGGTAAATGTTGTGGCCTTGTATGAAAAGGCCAGGCTTTTCCAAAAAAGTGGCCGTTTCCAGGAGGCTAAGCGACTCTATGAGGAAACGCTCAGCCTTGATCCTGATTACGCAGATGCATTGAACAACTTAGGGGTTATACATATTCACGATAAGAATTACTCAGCGGCCCGTGCATTCTTTGCGAAAGCGATTCGGCTCAAACCGGACTATGTGGACTCTTATTATAATCTAGCGTGCCTCCATGCCCTTAAGAGGGAGCTCACACAGAGTCTTTCCCACCTGAAAAAGGCGGTTTCGCTGGACCAATCGGTTAAGGACTGGGTGCTGACGGACTCAGACTTGCAAAACCTGCACGGAATGCCTGAGTTTGAAGAAATAGTAGGAAAGAATGGAGGGATGGAGTAATGGAGTGGTGGAGTGGTGGAGTGGTGGAGAAAAAGTCGAGAATGAACTGATAAATTTAATAAAGTCTTTAGAGAACAAAAGAAACAAAGGTGATTGGATTGATTATATGGTAAAAGAAGAATGGACGGAATATGGAGGCGTGGAGTAATGGAGGAATGGAAAAAGCAAAAAGTGCAACGCTCCAATACTCCAGTACTCCAGTACTCCAGTACTCCAATGCTCCAGCACCCAATCCCAAGACACCTCCTTTGCTTTCTATTCATAGCGCTATGGCTGCTTGCAGGTAATCCAATGGCCCACGGGGCCCGTGTTGCCGGTGAGGAGGGCGTGACACCTGCGGCTCCCGAAACTGTCCCGCCTGCTGCCAGACCACCGGCCAGAAAGCCCCCAGGGGTGAAGCCCCCAGCAAAAGCCCCTGCCCCCAAAAGGCCTGTCCGGGTTCAGCAGAAAGCGCTTCCCAAAAAGGAGAGCCCCAGGCAACTACAAGCGCCCGATACCCGTTATGTGACCATCGATTTTGACAATGTAGATATTGCACTTTTTATTAAGTTCATCAGCGAACTGACCTGCAAGAATTTTGTGATTGATAAAGGGGTTAGAGGAAAGGTGACGATTATCTCCCCCACCAAGATTTCAGTAGAAGAGGCGTACAGGGTTTTTGAGTCGGTCCTGGAGGTGCACGGTTTTACTACCGTGCCTGCGGGAAGTGTCGTAAAGATAGTACCATCGGTCCAGGCCCGGTCCAAAAACATTGAGACACGGTTGCGCGAGGAGGCTATCGATCCCGAAGACAGGGTGGTAACACAACTGATTCCACTTGAATATGCCGATCCCAATGAACTGAAAAAACTTTTTGCCCCCTTGATATCGAAGAGCAGTGTGATTATCTCGTATCCCCCGACCGGCATCCTGATTGTGACTGACGTGCTTTCGAATATCAAACGCCTGCTCCGTATCGTGAAGGCAATTGATGTGGTAGGTATCGGCGAAGAGATATCCGTGGTGCCCGTTGAGCATGCCACGGCTACGGTTCTGGTAAAGTCATTGACGTCAATATTTCAGAGAAAGGTGCGGAAAAAGGGCGCACCTGTGAGTCCCGGTGTCAGGATCGTAGCCGATGAGCGAACCAATACCCTGATTATAGCGGCCACCGAGCACGACACCCTTAAGGTCAAACAGCTTGTTGAACTGTTGGACAAGAAGATCCCGAGGGGCGAGGGGGACATTCATGTCTACTATCTTCAAAATGCCAATGCCGAAGACATGGCCAAGGTCCTGACAGCCCTTCCTTCCAAGCAGGCAAAAGCGCCCCAGAAGGGAAGGACCCCCGTCATTTCAAAGGAAGTCCAGATCGTGGCCGATAAGGCGACTAATTCCTTAGTCATTACTGCAAATAAGGACGACTACCTTGTGCTTGAAGACGTGATCAACAAACTCGATATTCCACGGCGAATGGTTTATATCGAAGCCCTGATCATGGAAGTCAGTGTGACCAAACAATTCGACCTTGGCGTGCAGTGGCTGGGCGCTGATGATGTTGGCACTTCCAAGGGCAGGGTGATAGGCGCTTTTGGAGCCTCTACCCCCCCACAGAGCATTCTTCCAACTGCTAGTTGGACCACCGGTGCCGTCAGTCTCCCTACCGGGTTTTCGGTGGGAGTCTTGGGCGAGAGCATTACCATTGGAGGGATTGAGTTTCCTAACATCGGGGCAGTAATACGGGCTTTCCAGAGCGATACCGATGTGCATATCCTATCAACTCCCCAGATCATGACAACAGACAATGAGGAGGCGGAGATCGTGGTTGCAGACAATATCCCCTTTATAACCAGACAGGAAACATCCACAGCAGGGGTAGATTATAGCAGCTACGAATTCAAGGATGTGGGCGTCACACTTAATATTACTCCGCAGATTAACCAGGAAAGATTTGTCCGTCTGAAAATCTCCCAGGAGGTGTCCCAGGTGGTCGAACAGGAGCAAATAGGGCTTCCGACCACCCTGAAGCGACAGGCCAAGACCACTGTGGTTATCAAAGATGCTCATACCGTGGTGATTGGCGGGTTAATCGCTGCCACACTGACTCAAGGCACATACCGCGTGCCTTGCCTCGGAAGTGTCCCTATGCTTGGTTGGCTTTTCAAATCAAAGTCGAGATCTGACGATAAGAAAAATCTTTTCATATTTCTGACCCCTCACGTCATTGAAAACCCGGAAGAGGCCGAGAAAATATATGAACAAAAGAAGGAGCAAATCGACAAGGTTAAGGAAGGCGCGATCAAGATGTATAAAAGGCCGGGAGGGAGGAGTCAGAAGACAGAAGATAGAAAACAGAAGCCAGAAATTGAATGAACTTATTTGACAGAAACCGAAACGAGCTTTCAAAATATTCGTATGACCTCAGCAAGGCAACAATGGTTTCTATGATCATTATTCCCTTTGTTCAGGGGAATATACAATCTGTTGTCCTTGTCGCAGGCCTGATTTTGTCCATACTACTTTTAGTCTTGGGTATGATCCTTAAGAAAGGGGGCTAAAATGCTAAAGTATATATAGTCCTTGGTGTCATCGCATTAGCCGGCATCATTGCTGTTCTCATATATGACCATAGGAAGAAACAACGGAAACAGACATAGCACCATAGAAGAAAATCTTCTCGTTCCCACGCAGAGCATTGGAACGAGAAAATCTTGTGTGTTTGTTGTGTTATAACCCAACAAACCCAATAAACTCAACAAACCCAACAAACGTGTCCGTATGAAACCGATCGGAGAGATATTAAAAGAGATTTGCGGGCTTTCGGAAAAAGCCCTTGCTGACGCGCCCGTGGTGCAAGAACAAAAAGGGGGCCGGATCGGGGAGATGTTGATCCAGCAGAAGGTTATCTCGGAACCGGATCTGTTGAAGGCCCTTGGCATCCAGTTTGACTTGCCGTTCTTGTCCGATCTTCCCACCGAAAATCTGAATACCGATTTTACCGAAAAGGTGCCAATACAATTTCTCAAAAAATACAAGATGGTCCCGGTAGTCACGTCGAACGAGGTCTCCATCGCTGTGAATGATCCCCTTGCGTTTCAACCTCTGGACGACCTGCGGCTGATCCTGGGATGGGATGCGGTAAAAACCGTGCTTGCCTCCTATCCGGCTATCCTTTCGGCCATCAATTTTGCCTATGATATGAGGCAGGATTCTGCTGAGCAGGTCATCCAGGACATGCATGAGGGAGAGAGCGATCTGATCCTTTCTGAAATAGAAGAAATCGGTGATCTTCTGGATGACACAAGTGATGCGCCCATTATCAAACTGGTCAACCTGGTGCTCTCCCAGGCGGTAAAGTCCCGCGCCAGCGACATTCATATAGAACCCTATCAAAATAAGCTCAATGTTCGCTACCGCGTGGATGGCATCCTATACGATATGCTCACGCCGCCCAGGCACATTCAGTCAACGCTCGTTTCCAGAATCAAGATTATGGCTAAACTGAACATCGCCGAAAAGAGGCTTCCCCAGGACGGCCGGATCGAGATCAGGATCGCCGAAAAGAATGTGGACATTCGCGTTTCTACCATCCCTACTGCCTTTGGCGAGCGTGTGGTCCTGAGACTGCTTGACAAATCGAGTGTGCTGCTCAAGCTCTCCGACCTTGGCCTGCCTGAAGACAGGTTCAAGCTTGTTAACGATCTCATCCGAATCCCCCACGGCATTATCCTGGTTACAGGTCCCACAGGGAGCGGCAAGACCACCACCCTTTATGCCGCCCTCACCATGATCAATAATCCGGACATCAATATCATCACCATAGAAGATCCTATTGAATACCAGATTGAGGGAATTGGCCAGATACAGGTCAGCCCGAAAATAGGGCTCACCTTTGCCAACGGGCTGCGCTCGATCGTGCGGCAGGACCCGGACGTTATCCTGGTGGGTGAGATCAGGGATCTGGAAACCGCAGAAATTGCCATACAGTCTGCCCTCACCGGGCACCTGGTCTTTTCCACCCTTCATACAAACGATTCGGCGAGCGCGGTGACACGGCTTATTGACATGGGAATAGAACCCTTTCTGGTCAGCTCTTCGGTGGTTGCCATATTGGCCCAGCGACTGGTGCGTGTCATCTGCAATGATTGCAAAGAGCCGTACACCCCCGACAAAGAATCCCTGGAAAAGATCGGCATAACCCCTGAGATGTTTGCCGGTAGAAAGATATACCGTGGCAAGGGTTGCCCTTTGTGCCTTAATACGGGCTATAAGGGGAGGGCCGGTATTTTTGAGCTAATGATGCTTGATGACACAATCAAAAATCTCATATTGAAGACCCCGGATGCCAATGCCATAAAGCACGAAGCCGTTGAGCAGGGGATGCTTACCCTCCGCCAGGATGGGGCACAGAAGGTCTTAGACGGGATTACCACTATCGAAGAAGTATTTCGAGTAACCCAGCAATAGAATGCCATGCCCTATTTCCTGTCTCTGAGCTTGCGCCACTCTACAAGCCTTTCCTTGATGATCTTCTCATAGCCCCTGTCTCTGGGCTGGTAGTAAATCTGGCCCCTGAGCTTTTCAGGCAAATATTCCTGAGGCACGTAGGCATCTGCAAAATCATGGGCATACTTGTAATCCTTGCCGTAGCCAAGATCCTTCATCAATCTTGTTGGTGCATTTCGAATGTGAAGGGGTACCGGAAGGGTGCCGGTCCGGCTAATCGTTTGTTTCACCCTGCCGTAACCTGCATAAAGTGCATTGCTTTTCGGGGCCGTGGCAAGATAAACAGCGGCCTGGGCCAGGGCCAGATCGCCTTCTGGAAGCCCGACAAATTGAAATGCCTGCATGGCAGACATAGCCACGGAGAGTGCCCTCGGATCGGCATTTCCGACGTCTTCAGAGGCAAACCTGACCATACGCCGGGCGATATAAAGTGGATCTTCGCCGGCAGCGAGCATACGACCAAGCCAGTAGAGGGCAGCATCCGGGTCACTGCCCCGCAGGCTCTTGTGAAAGGCGGAAATAAGGTTATAGTGCTCTTCGCCATCCTTGTCGTACTGAAGGGCTTTCATCTGTAAAGCTGCTTCTGCCACAGCACGGGTTATCTTTCTTTCCCTCACATCCTTTTCCCGCACAAGAAATGCAGCCGCCTCCAGATTGTTCAGGACTGTGCGGGCATCCCCGTTCCCTGCCCAGATGATATGATCCATGGCATCCGGCTCAACCTGCAATGAGAGTGCCCCCAGCCCTTTTTCCTTGTCGCTTATGGCCCGCCTTAAGATGATCGATAATTCCTCATCAGAAAACGGTTCCAGTACCATTACCCGGGCCCTTGAGAGGAGCGGGGAAATCACTTCAAAAGAGGGATTCTCGGTCGTCGCGCCAATCAGCGTTATCAGACCACTTTCCACGTGTGGCAGGAAGGCATCCTGCTGGGCCTTGTTAAACCGGTGAATCTCATCTACGAACAGGAGAGTCTTTTGTTGGTGGTATCGCCGTTGCGCATTGGCTTCATCAATGACCGCCCTGATCTCTCTTACCCCGGAAAGCACGGCAGAGAAGGTTTCAAAGTGAGACCTTGTCTCACTGGCCATGATGCGGGCCAGGGTTGTCTTACCTGAACCCGGCGGCCCCCAGAAAATCACGGAAAACAGCCTGTCCTCTTCTATGGCCCGACGCAGCAAACCGTCCTTGCCAAGGAGATGGGTCTGACCTACAAATGCCTCCAGCGTCTTCGGTCGCATTCTCTCTGCGAGAGGACGGGCAGCCTCTTCTATTTCTTTTTCAGATTGATTAAACAGATCCATTGGTCCCGATCCTGCCACCTGATACCGTGATACCGGCGATACTTTTGTCTCTCACAGAGCCCACAGAGACGCAGAGCTTCTTAAGCTGAATTGCTGAGAGGGCAATTCAGCTTAAACTGCCACGCTGTCGCGTAAGACTTTTGTCGTTTTGGTCAAAGATGCCATAGTTCGGGGTTATAAATGTCCGCCTTGGCGGGCTGACTATTTGTCCTGATTTTTCCCCTCAAAAAATCAGGACAAGGAAAAATTATCTCAGTGATCTCCTTGCCCTGTTAAATTGTAGGTGACATCTCAAGACCAGTTGTGAGCGGTTATCTTCAAGTCTTGATAATCTGCTATATTCAACTCGCTATTTAACAGGGTGAACCTCAAGCGACTGGAAGGAGCGGGCGAGAGAACCTTAAACCTGCAATCACACAAAAGCGCCCGATACCCAATCGAAAACCTGTATCTGGCACCCGGCTTCACTTCCCCTTCTCCCGTTTTCGAAAAATAAGCCGGATAGGAGTCCGGTCCAACCCCAGCCCTTCTCGAAGTCTGTTGATGATGTAGCGTTCATAAGACAAACGGATGCCCTCGGGATAATTTACAAAGCAAACAAATCTGGGTGGGGCCACCGAGGTCTGCGTGCTATAGTAAAACTTAATCCGCCTCCCACGGTAGGAAGGGGGCTGATGTTGGTTAATGATAGCTTCAAATATTCTATTTAGCCGTCCTGTGCTGATGCGTGTACTATACTGCTCGTATATGCTCTCTATGTAGTCGAAAATCTTAATGGCCCGCTGCCCGGTAAGAGCTGAGATGGTCAATATGGGAGCAAATTTGAGGAACCCAAATCGGTCTTTAACCTCATTCACGTATCGCTCGGCCGTCCTGGAATCCTTTTCAACCAAATCCCATTTGTTCAAAAGGATAATACAAGCTCGACCACGTTCCAGCGCGTAACCGACAATCCTGAGATCCTGGTCTGTAACCCCTTCAACGGCATCCATCATGACCAATGCAATATCGCATCGATTAAGGCTCCTCAGGGCCTTTATAATAGAAAACTTTTCCAGCTTCTTTAGCACGCGCCCCTTTCTTCGAATTCCAGCCGTGTCAATCAACACATACTCCTTGTTGTTCACCCTGCAAATCGTGTCAACAGCATCCCGGGTGGTTCCCGGTATTTCACTCACTACCAGACGCTCATCTCCCAGAAGGCGATTGATCAAGGAGGATTTTCCCACGTTTGGACGCCCTATGACCGCCAGTCTGATCCGATCAGAGGCGGCTTCAGGAGCACTCCGAGGCAAAACAGCGGTCAAGGCATCCAGGAGGTCGTGCACGCCATATCCGTGTTCAGCAGAGACGGGGTAGAGTGGGTCCACGCCCAGGACGGAAAAGTCGGATAGAAGCGATTCGTGGCTTGGCCCGTCGATTTTGTTGACCCCATAAAAGATGGGCTTGCTCGATCGACGCAGCTCGTGAACCAGGTCTGTGTCGATGGGGGTGGCCCCTTCCCTCCCATCGAAAAGCATGACAATGGCGTCTGCTTCTTCTATGGCCTGCATCACCTGGTATCTGACCAAGGGCCCGAATCCTTCTGACTCAAAATCAGAAAAGCCCCCGGTATCCACCAGTGTGAAATAAGTATCGTCCCACCGGGCGTCTCCGTAATTTCGGTCCCGGGTTACCCCCGGAGAATTATCCACAAGGGCCTTGCGGGAACGAGTAATTCGGTTAAAGAGGGTGGACTTGCCCACGTTGGGACGTCCTACAATGGCAACAATAGGCTTCATGTCATAGTCCATCCTATGGCATCAGATTCATCAGGTAGAAATGGGAATTCCTATAGGCTCAAAAAACAACAATATCCTAATTCTGACGGAAGGGCAAGATGTGTGGCTAAAGGAAGGTAAGGGACAAAAGTCGTCTCTTTGTCCTTGGGCGGTCGGTTTAGCCGGTTGGGATTCGTTATTCGAAAATCGTTATTCGTTCACGATTCACGATTTAGCGCAGGCTTCACTTCGTGTCCTGTTGACGGGCTCAACGGACTCAGCGGGAAGGTGCAGTTGCCAGCAGGCGAGGATACGTGGGCACAAGAAAATGATGATCGCCTGCCGGGCTAGACAATTTTATAAACAGTATCGTTTTCTCGCACCCTTTCTTTGACCTTAATCCCGATAAGATCTCCTGGTTTTGCCTCCTCGATGGGCTCTTTCTCCACCTGCATACTGGTAATGGTGTCTTCAAAATCGGTCGTGTGACCCTTGAAATGGAGTCTGTCCCCCACTCTAAGCAGACCGGCACTGACTTCAATTGCCGCTACACTTGGTTTGGCAAAAAACTTTTGCACCTTTCCGACCTTTTCTTCTTCCATTTCATACCTCCTGGGGTAGGTTGAGGTTATAATTTAACGTTTCGGAGTTTCTACAACGTATTGAAAATATAGGAGGTTTTCGAGGTCTGGGTTTTTGCCTCGCGCATGGAATAATAGAATGGTGGAATAATGGAATGTTGGTTTTTAAAGGAAGTTACACAGTTATTAACTTCCCTGTCAAGAGAGATCTTGCCAATAGACCACCGTCGCATTTTCTCAAAACCCATTATTCCATTACCCATTATTCCATCATTCCAGTATTCCAACATTCCAGTTTTTTTATACACCTTACCCATTTACAACGCAACCACGTTCTGGTAGAAAAGTCAGACTTATTCCGTAGATTAAAAAGAAGGATTCCAATTGTTTTTCAGAGCTGACAAGTCATGGCTAAGTCAATTCTGGGGCCGGCAATACCGAACTTAGTTCGCTTCGCTCACAATATTGATAGCACAGAAAATTGCTACTGAAAGATATATGATTACAACCAGTTGTAGAATTTCCGAGACGTTTCTATTAGTGTGCCTTTTTCTTCTGTGGGCTTGTGCGCCTGCCTGCGTTCCGACTATGAAGAAGGTGCCGCTGTCGCCTGAGCTCATCCAGGCTCTCCAGCGCTTCGAAGAAGCCGAACACCTCTTCCAGGAACAGGCTTATTCAAAGGCTCTCGCCATCTACCAGGATTACCTCAAGCGATCTCCAGGGGGTCCTCTGGTGGACACTGCGCTCATGAAAACGGGTGCGGTTCACATGGCTGTGGGAAACTATGCACAAGCCCGACAGGCATTTCAGCGCCTGGTATCTGCGTATCCGAAAAGTCCCTTTGTGGAAGATGCCAGGTTCAATCTCATACTTGCATATTATAAGGATGAGAATTACAGCGGAGCTATTCAGTGCGGAAGCTTCGTCTTGGGGCTTGCAACGACGCATCACCAAAAGTTTCGCATACACAATCTTATGGGGTACAGCTATAGCGCCAACAAACAGTTTGAAGAGAGCATTGAGAGTTATCTATATGCCTATCAACTGGCCCGCTCACCACAGGAGCGTACGGAGATCCTGGGCAAAGTGAAGGGGGTTATCACCTACCTGAAAGAACCGGAATTGAATTCCCTTATTGATGTATACGGAAAAAAGGTGCCCGGCGGCTATTTACGCCTTCAATTGGCAAAGGAGTATGAGTTAGGAGATCGCATTGAGCCAGCTATGAAGGTCCTGTCTGATTTTATCAGCCTGTTCCCGCACCATGATGAACTCGAAACCGCCATGGCCCTCATGGAGGAGTTAAAGTCAAGATTGCTCGTCGATCGTTTCTCTATCGGTTGTGTCCTGCCCCTGAGCGGGCCTTACGGGACCTTTGGAAACCGAGCCCTGATGGGCATTGAGCTTGCCCTGAATCAATTCAACGCACAACCCTATGTCAACCCGGTTCAATTGTTCATCAAGGATTCCAAAGGGGACCCCAATGAAGCAGCCGGGGCTGTTGAGAGCCTGGCACTCAAGAACTGCGTAATAGGCGTTATCGGACCCATGATTACATCAGAGTCAGCCGCTATCAAGGCCCAGACCCTCAAGGTCCCCATCATGACGCTGACCCAGAAGCCGGATATCACCAAATTGGGAGATTACGTGTTTCGAAACTTTCTAACCCTCTCGTTGCAGGTAAAGGCCATTGTAACTTATGCGGTCCAAGAGCTGGGAATCAAGAAATTTGCCGTCCTTTACCCTCAGGAACGCTATGGTATCTCATTTATGAACAGATTCTGGGATGAATTAATAGTCCACGGTGCTGAGATAGTCGGCATCGAATCGTATAGCCTGGACCAAACCGACTTTGCCGACGCTATCAAAAAATTAGTAGGCCTCTATTATCCAAGACCTGAAGAACCCACAGAAGAAGAAAGCTTTGACGACACAGAAGTCAGCCTCGAGTTCCTGCCCGCCACCACACCCCTAACAGATCAACCGCCAGAAGAAGAGGAAGAGGAAGAAGAGGAGGAGCCCGAACCGATCATTGATTTCGGGGCCGTCTTTATCCCGGACACTTTCGAGAAGATCAGTCTGATTGCCCCCCAGTTCCCGTACCTTGATGTGGCCGATGCCGTTCTGCTGGGTACCAATCTCTGGCATTCGGATAAATTGATTCAAATGGCCCGAGGCTATGTACAAGGTGCTATTGTGCCCGATGGTTTTTTTCTGAACAGTCCGTCACCCAGGGTCCGGGATTTTGTCAAGAGCTTTAAGGAGGTTTTCGGTATCTGCCCGGGATTTCTGGAGGCTCAAGCCTACGATGCGGCCTCGATTCTTTTTCAACTGGTGAACTATCCCGAGGTCCGGTCCAGACGCACATTGAAGACGGCCCTCATGAAAGTCAAAGACTTTCCCGGGGTGACCGGCCTCACCTCTTTTGACGAAACAGGGGATGTGACCAAACAGATCTATCTTCTCAAGATAAAAGGACGTCAGTTTGTGCAAATAAGACCATAACCCAAAAACATTTTCTTGGAAACTTTACGAGGCAAGATGGCGACACTGAGTCAATTTTGCCGGATCAAGTGGGAGCTGGCCAGAGACTTCAAGAGAAAGGGGAAATACCAGGAAGCCGAAAGGGAACTGAAGGATGCCCTCGAAGAAGATCCGGCCAACTTCCTGCTCAAATCGAGTCTGGCGGACCTGTACATACGGCAGGGAAAGCTCATTGAGGCCAGGATCTTGGCAGAGGAAGTCCTTGCCTCTGATCCCCGGCACCCTCAGGCACTTGTTGTCCTTGGCGAGATTTTCTCTAAGGAAACAAACCTCGATGAGGCCATAAACTGCTTCCGCCACGCTTTCCAAAAAGACTCAAGGCCATATGTGAGTCTGCGGATAGCACGAACCCTCCGGAAGATGGAACGGTATAAAGAAGCCCTGGAGGAGCTGGATACCGTGCTTGTGGCCCAAAGGGAAAACCCCTCTTTCCTCAAGGAAAAAGCGCTGACCCTCAACCGTATGGGACGACGGAGCGAGGCCCTCGAAATTTACGAAAAGCTCAGGAGTCTGGACCCTGATGATAGCTTCGTGCTGAAGGAGGTCTTCAGGCTGAAGGGACTGGGCCGCCCGGACGAAAGGGTGATCAAAGAACTTTCGTCTGTGGTTAACATCCCTTCCAGGAAGGATGATCCCCAGCTTCACGGCTTTCTGGGTCAAAAATTCAAGGAAACAGGTCAGGTGCAGGAAGCAGCAGCCGAATACAGAACCGCATCACAGCTTGCGCCAGATAACCTCTACTTCCTGAAGCAGGAAGGATTTTGCTACTATCGCCTGAAAAATTACTCTAAGGCGCTGGAATGTCTTGAGGAGGTCTTTCGCAAAGACCCTACCGACTACATAGTGAAAGGAACGCTGGAGAAGATCTATACCACTTTGGGCCGGCTCGACGACTTTCTTTCCCTTTTGGAAGACACCTTACAGCGTCATCCCCACAACGTGAAATTGATGGGTAAGATCAAAAAGATCAAAAAACTTCTCGATGCAAAAAATGAATTGGGGAATTGAGGAATTGAGGGATTATGAATTCCAAGATGAACCGATAACCAGCGCCCTGTCTTTTATGGAGCAGGTGTTCGGGTTTCGGCGGTTTCGACCGGGGCAGAAGGAGATCCTAAAAGCTGTCCTGTCCGGGGAAGACGCCCTGGCCATCATGCCCACCGGCGGGGGCAAGTCCCTGTGCTACCAGGTTCCAGCGTTTCTCAGAACCGGGATCACCCTTGTTATCTCGCCACTCATTGCGCTGATGAAAGACCAGGTGGACTCACTCGGTGTGCTCGACCTGCCGGTCACTGCCATTCACAGCCTCATGGGGCTGAGAGAGCAGGGGGAAGCCCTCAAAAAGATCGCAGCAGGCAAGATAAAGCTGGTCTATTCCTCCCCGGAAAGACTGCGAAATCGTCTATTCATTGAGGCGGTGAAGCAGAGCACGATTTCCATGGTGGCTGTGGATGAGGCTCACTGCATATCCCAGTGGGGCCATGATTTCAGGCCCGATTATTTGAGGATCAGACAGGCCCTTGACCGCCTGGGCCGGCCCCAGACCATAGCGCTTACGGCTACTGCGACAGACAAGGTTCGCTCCGATATCCTGGAGCAGTTGGCGTTGCGAGCCCCAAAGCAGTTTATCACCGGTTTTGATCGCCGCAATCTTTTCTGGGAAGTTCTTCAGACCAGGGGTGAGAAAGAGAAACTGGCTGTTATTGAGGACCGCCTGGGAAGCCTCACCGGGGCTGCCATTGTCTATACCGGCACAAGA
The DNA here is from genome assembly GCA_030145035.1 of Desulfobacteria bacterium. Classification (GTDB taxonomy): domain Bacteria; phylum Desulfobacterota; class Desulfobacteria; order Desulfobacterales. The sequence goes on from JAQYWL010000234.1 coordinate 22,728, forward strand.
AAGAAAGTGGAGCGCATCGTCACAAAACTGCAATCCGCCTCAGACGGAATAAACGCAAA
>JAQYWL010000488.1 GCA_030145035.1 Desulfobacteria bacterium
ATCGAGATGGGAGAGGTGCCTACGGTTTCGGTGAAAACCGGGGAAGCAGTTCGCATCGCCACGGGTGGTATGCTCCCCGATGGGGCAGATAGCGTGGTGATGGTGGAACATGCCCAGGCCCTTGATGAGCATACCCTTGAGATCTTCAAGAGCGCTGCCCCGTTACAGCATGTCATAGAGATCGGCGACGACTTCCGCAGGTGGGAACAGATCCTTTTGAAGGGAAGCCGCATACGTCCTCAGGAAATGGGTGTTTTGGCTGCCCTTGGTGAGACCCATGTGCCGGTTTACAGGCAACCCGTTGTAGCCATCATCTCCTCTGGCGACGAAATTGTACCCATCGAACAAACCCCGGGGCTTTCTCAATTGCGTGACGTCAATGCCCATACCCTCACAGGTCTTATCGGGCTGTCAGGCGGGGTGCCTCTCTATCTCGGGATTGCCAGGGACAAACTTGAGGACCTGCATAGCCTATGTGGAAATGCCGTTGCCCAGGCTGACATGGTCTTGATTTCAGGTGGCAGTTCGGTAGGCTCCCGCGATTTCACCATAGATGTGATTAAAGCACTTCCCGATGCCGAGATCTTGGTCCATGGTGTTTCAATCAGCCCTGGAAAGCCCACCATTTTGGCCCGGTGCAAGCAAGAGGGCATCTGGGGTCTTCCCGGGCAGGTTGCATCGGCCATGGTCGTTTTCCATGTGATGGTTCGTCCCATGCTTGAAGCGATAGGCGGACTTTCAGAAGACCATATAGGCGCAGCACATGAGGTTTCTGCCGTGTTAAGCCGCAATCTGGCATCGGTTCAGGGAAGGGAGGATTACGTGCGTGTAAAGCTTGTGCATCGGGTAAATCAGGTCTATGCCGAGCCCATTCTGGGGAAATCCGGCCTGATCCACACTATGGTGAAAGCAGACGGGCTCATCAGGATCGACATGAACTCAGAAGGGTTGGATAAGGGAACCCCTGTGAGGGTTATTCTATTTTAAAAGCTCACCCGGTCACCTTCAACGAGGGTCTTGAATCCGGACATGTTGATGGCGGAGTTCGGCCCGCTTCCGCTCGACGACATAGCTCATGGCACGCACCAACAGGTTGCTGTCCACATGCCCCTTGACCAGATAATCCTGTGCACCCTCCCGTACTGCCCGAACGGCCACCTCTTCATCGTCAAGACCCGCCAGCACGACAATCGGCACTTGTGGCGCTCGGGCATACGTCTCAGCGAACGTATCAAACCCACGGCTGTCCGGCAGGGATAGATCCAAGAAGACCATGTCGATGCCTCCTTCGGCCAGGCGCTCCAACCCTGTCGAGAGTTGCTCGGCATACTCCAGACTGAATCCATCATGCTTCACTTCGGCCAGCATTTCCCGTATCATGCGGGCGTCTCCAGGGTTGTCCTCAACCAACAAAACTTTTACGATTTCGGCCTCCGGCCCGGAGGGGCTTACGCCGTTTCCGAGGCGTAGGCTCGTACTTCTACGAGCCGGAGGCCGGAGGGAATGCGGAACGCGCATTTCGGATTGTCTATTCATTCTTTCTCTTCCTTCCTTGAGAGTCCAAAGTTCTTCGTAACCTCATGAATTTTAAAGAAATATCATATTGGCTGAATCGTCATTCCCGCGAAAGCGGGAATCCAGGAAAATCAAGGGGTTATGGATTCCTGCTTCCGCAGGAATGACAGAACTTTGGACTGTGTAGTTCCTTCCTACTCTCGATTAAAAAAACAGTTTTGCCAACAAGAATGAATAAGTGGAAGCTATCATTGATGCCCTCCTGTCATGGGACGGTGGATGAAGTCATTCGATTTCTGAGGGCTTGAGACCGTGATCTCGTTCTCTCTCTACTTGCTGAGTAAAGCAAGCAGGAACCATGCCTAAATGAACAGAGAATTAGTTGCCTGTGATTTTAGTGAGTTCTAGGTTCTTTGTTGCGGCATCCGGATATGCAAGTTTGGAGAAATTTGATTCAGATGTTCCTGATTTGTCAGAGTTTTGACGCTTCGTAAGTCCAGGCTGACGATAACAGGGGGTTAAGATCCGTCCAAACCTTTCATTTTTTACACTTTTTTTACATTTTTTACTTGACAGCCACAATATATTGCGGTTTATACCTAAATTGGTTCAATATATAGTTGAAGGAGGATGGTAATCCATTTCGGTCAATCAAAACACAACACAAAGGAGGGTAAAATGAAATTTCAGGAGATTCAAAGGATGGCCAAAAGCATGGGAATTAACCCGTACAGGATGAAAAAGACGGATCTTGTCAAGTTTATTCAAAGGGAGGAGAACAATATCGACTGCTACGGCACCGAGAGGGTAGCGCATTGTGAAGAGCGGGAGTGCTTGTGGAGGAGCGACTGTCTGTCTCTGAATGGTAATACAAAAGCGAACTAAGCTTTTTTCTTCTCAAGAATTAAGGGAATTTGACCGGCTAAAAGAGCTCTATCTTGACTGAGGTGCCGCCAAATGGTGCTCGGCTACGGCCACAGGCAAAAGTTCCACGGAGGTCGATCCGGGCCTCAGCTACATAGCGGACGAGCGAGCCCCAGCCCTGTATACCATATTATAGAGATTTCAAAGACAACCGTACCCCCACCAGTTATCTCACACGGGTCAAGGCACTGCACGTAGGCACAATCCGCGTTTGTGCCGGACAGTCCCAAGTCCTTCGGATGAATCCCCTTGGAAAGAGCCACATAGTATGGCATAAGGGAGGCCAGTGAATGCATGCACACGCTGGAGCTGCGTGTGGTATCCAGGACATAGCCGTCTCTTATGACAATCGTATCGCCTGGCTTGTAGACCGGACAGGTTCCCTTTATCTCTTTGACTTTAACCACAAGATCCATGGGGTGAGCCTCCCACCGCTCGGTCAAGTTATAAAATCGCTTCGCGATTCCTGAACCTGTCAGGAACAGGTTTTATATAACGCGGCTGCGCCGCTTAAAAAAGGAAATTCCTATACTATAACCACGAAAGCGGGTCTTTCGCGGGACCAAGCCCGTTGACATCTCAACGAGGTTGGTATAATTCCGTATATAAAATCGCTGCGCGATTTTATATGAGGGAGAAATTGTATGCCTGAAAAAAAGGACACCCTGATGCTTCGGGCCAATGTGGAGATGACCGCCGCTTCCCTTGAAGCCATTGTTGAAAATGCCAAGAAGCTCTCCGGGCCAGACGAAAAAGGGGTTTATAGAGTTGACACGGCAGAAAAGGTTAATGAAATGATATCTCGGTTTCTTCTGGAAAATGATTTTGAAAGCTTTGTCAAGAATATCGACAACTACAGGCGATAACCCCC
>JAQYWL010000446.1 GCA_030145035.1 Desulfobacteria bacterium
CCCTGCTTCCGCAGGGGTAAACTTGTCCCCGCGAAGGCGGGGAGCGGGAATCCAGGAAAATCCTTGTCCTCGACCTGATCGGGGAAAGGGGTTATGGATTCCTGCTTCCGCAGGAATGACAGAACTTTGGACTGTGTAGTTGACAACAGAATAATAAAACGCTAAATCTGTCTAACCCGGATCCGCCATAGGTGGAGAACCAAATAGTAGAATGAAGTCACACTCAATACTCAAAAAGGTGCCTCTGCTTCAGTCTCTCAATGACGCGGACCTTGAGGATCTTTCGTTGTCTCTCAGGGTTCAGAGATTGAGGAAGAAGCAGGCACTTTTCCGAATATAAAATCGCGAAGCTATTTTATAACTTGTGCAACAGGAGGTTTGCCATGCAGGAATACACGATTTATCCGCTGGTGGTAGGAGCCAATGAAACAGACCAGGGGATCATGACCTATCTTCGAGATTATGGGCAAAGGATCTGGATTCCTATCTATGTCTTTTATGTGAAAGGCGGTGACAAGAATATCCTTGTAGACACGGGGCTGGAACAGTTTGTAGTGCCGGATGACTTGGGGAAAACCTATGGTTTTGATGTCCTTGAATTTGAGGAGGCTCTTGCTGCCGTTGGACTCAGGCCCGATGACATCGATGTGATCATTCACACCCATCTCCACAATGATCACTGCGAAAACGATTACAAATGCCCTCGTGCCAAGGTGTATGTTCAAAAGGCGGAGATGGACTTCTTCAGAAACCCACACCCCATCGACCACAGGTACTACCCGGATGTGCTGGACGGGGTCGATGTGGTTGAGGTGGAGGGGGATGCGAATATCCTTGACGGGATTGACGTGATCTTCACCCCAGGGCATACGGTTGGGGGCCAGTCAGTGTCCATCAATACCTCAAAAGGGAAGGCGATTATCACCGGGCTCTGCTGTAACGACAAGAACTTTCCCGCCACCGGACCGGCTATTGCCCCTGGGGTGCACATCAATGTCATAGAAGCCTACGATAGCATGCAAAAGATCAAGGAGGTGGCTGACATCCTGATCCCCCTTCATGACCTTGCAATCGGGAAGATGAAAACCATCCCGTAATCAGCAGGTCAGATGAAAGCCGGCGACAATCTTTTTGCCCTCTTCTGTGAGCCGATTGTACGTTTTGCAAGCCGATTCGGTTCTTTCGATCAGGACCTTGACGCTGCGGCTTTCAAAGGCAGACTTCACCGCATCAGATACTCGCACGAGCCCGGAAGCGCCAGTGCCGAATATGCAAACCTCAGCGTCTGCATCCAGCAAATCCTCCACATCGCTTAGCTCTACACGGTGACCTGTGCCGCGCCACCAATTTGGCACCACCCTCTCACGAATCAGCTTGACGTCTTTGCTGTAAGCCTTCCCATCAATTTCAATGTGGCCAAAGCGGTATGATTGAATCTTCATTCTTCGTTATCCGTTATTTGGGCATCCTTCATTCCTCGGTTTACACTTTTCAAGAATGCGGGTGCCAAGAGATAAATTCTTTTGTTCGTACTTTTTGGTGTCAGGTGTCAGGTGTCAGGTGTCAGGAGCGAGAAACGCAAGACCTGAAACCTGAACACTGAAACCTGAACACTGGTCAATAGGTGTAAACTACTTTATGGCGAAAATGAAGGATGCCGTTATTTGTTATACGATTCACGATTCACAATTTCTTGCAAACGGGCATAACCGGCTCAACGGGCATAACCGGCTTCTAGAAATTGTAAATCCTCTCATCGTAAAGATTGATCCAGTTGTTTTTCAAGACCTTGGCGGCTTCTTTAGTCTTATCAACCTCCAGGATCAGGATCGGATCTCGGGTTTCAAGGCAGGGATAAATATGGAGAATATCGATGTTCGCCGAGTGTAATAGCTTCAGGATCGTGTTCAATCCGCCCGGGTGATCCGGGACCCGCGCAGCAATCACATCCATTGTCTTGGCCTTGAAACCCAGGCCGGTCAAAACCGACATTGCTGCCTCCGGATCGCTGGCAATGAATCGAAGGATGGCTTTTTTGTTCTCGGTGCCTACCCAGAACGCAGGTACCTTTACATCATTTTCATAAAGATTGCCGATGATGCGAGAAAGCTCACCCGGCCTGTTTTTGACTCCTAAGACAATTTCCTTTACGGTCATGGCTACGATTCCCCCACAAATGCCGCTCCTTCCTTGATGGCAAGGGTATTCATCTTGTGTACCTTTGAGCCCTTTGTCTCAAAGATGCTCCTTACACTCTTGATGACAGACTTCAAGGAAACCAAACCGGTCTTTTGGACAAGGGCACCGATCATAACCATATTTGCACCCCGCGCATTGCCCAGTCTCTCGGCGATGCTGTTAACCGGTATGGCAACCACTTGTATATCGCGGCGTTTGGGCCGGAGATCTACCAGGTCACTGTTTAAGAAGACGGTGCCTCCTGACTTGACCCCTCCCTCAAACTTCATGAGAGAAGGGGTGTTCATCAATATAGCAAAGTCCGGGAATGATGCGACCGGAGAGGCGATCGGCTCATCGCTCACAGTGATGGTACAATTGGCGGTTCCACCGCGCACCTCTGCCCCGTAGGAGGGAAGGTAGGTCACATGCTTGTCCTCATGCATACCCGAGGTGGCCAGCACGTACCCCATCATCAGGACCCCCTGTCCACCAAAGCCCGAGAATATGGTCTTTGTAATGCCCATACTCCAACCCTCGTGAATGCTTACCCTTTCTCTGTGGTATCCTTGATTACCCCAAGTGGGTAGGTCTTAACGACCTCTTCTTCAACCCGTCTGCAAGCCTCCACTGGCGAGAGCTTCCAGTTTACGGGGCACTGAGACAGTACCTCAACCAAGGCAAACCCGAGATCATTCATTGGTACCTGAAAAGCTTTTTTTAGGGCCTTTTTGGTTTTGATGATATTTTTCGGCGATGTAACGGCTGTCCTCTCAATGTATACACTCCCGCGTCCTACGGCCAACATTTGACTCAGGTCCAACGGATATCCGTCCCGAAGTGCTATTCTCCCTCCAGGCGTCGTGGTGGTAGTTTGCCCCAGGAGGGTGGTGGGTGCCATCTGGCCCCCTGTCATTCCGAAGACTCCATTGTTCACAAAAATAACGCTCACGCGCTCTCCCCGGTTGGCCGCATGAATGGTCTCAGCCGTGCCGATGGCAGCAATGTCTCCATCCCCCTGATAGGTAAACACGATCAGGTCGGGTCGGGCTCGCTTTATCCCTGTGGCCACTGCGACCGCTCGCCCATGGGGGGCCTCTCCCATGTCTACGTCTATGTAATTATATGCCAGCACAGCGCACCCGACAGGCGGCACCCCCACGGTCTTGTCCCGAATCCCGAGTTCGTCAATGATCTCAGCTAGTAGTCGGTGGATGATGCCGTGGCCGCAGCCGGGGCAATAGTGAGTAACATTGTCTTTTAGGGCCTCGGGCCTTTTGAATACCTGCTTAGGCATAGGACGTTTCAGAATTTCTGACAATCTATTGAAACGATGGATCTTTTCGTGACATCTGTTTTTTGCCTGCTAAAGAAAATCCGAAATCCGAATACCCGCCTGCCATGCAAAGTACTTAAGCAGATAATGATGTCTGTGGCAATAATATTCACTTTGAGGCACTACCCTGAATTTACACAAAGGCATTGCGGGTAGGTCGAAATCCGAGACAATTTTCAAATTCTCAAAATTCAAATGATCGAAAATTCGTATTTCCGTTTTATTCAGCATTGTTTTGAACATTAGAAAATTCGTATTTTGGATTTGTTTCGGATTTCGTATTTCGAGATTCGACATTTACCGGACAGATATTATCCATCATTCCAGTACTCCAGTACTCCAGTACTCCATCACTCCATCACTCCATCACTCCGTCACTCCATCACTCCGTCCGGTAAATGAGCTTCATGATGGCGCCTGCGATCTCATGTGGGGTGGAAATGATCCCTCCGGGTCTGCCATGAAAGTGTACCCTGGCCTGTTCGCCCACGCTGATCTTCACATCTTCCACCATCTGGCCAAAGTTCATTTCAAATACAAGAAGATGCTTGATGGTCCGAGTGAGCGCCCGAAGTTCCTTTCCCGGAAAGGGCCACAAGGTTACAGGCCGAAAGAGGCCCACCTTCAAGCCCGCTTTCCTTACCCGGTTAACAGCACCTTTGGCAATGCGAGCTGCTGTTCCAAAGGCAACCACAGCAAGCACAGCATCATCGAGAAGATACGACTCATACTGGGTTTCGCGCTCGCATATGGCCTCATACTTTCTGGCCAGCTTCCAGTTGAATTGCTCCATCTGGACCGGGTCCAAAAGCATGGAAACAATGAAGCGGCTGTCTCGACCCCTGGCACCATCCAGTACCCACTCCTTTTGTGGTAGTGTGGCAGGATCAATCGGATCTGGAAAGGTCACAGGCTCCATCATTTGGCCCATCAGACCATCGCCCAGTAAGATAACAGTGGTTCGATAGGCATCAGCTAAATCAAAGGCCTTCATGGTGAGGGTGACCAGTTCTTGACCCGAGTAAGGGGCAAGAACTATGGTTCGATAGCCCCCGTGCCCCCCGCCTCTTGTGGCCTGAAAATAGTCCTGCTGGCTGGGGGCGATATTCCCGAGACCAGGTCCTCCCCGCATAATGTTGACGACCACAGCAGGGAGTTCCATACCGGCCATGTAAGAGATAGCTTCCTGCTTTAGGCTGATCCCGGGGCTGGAAGACGAGGTCATGGCCCGGACGCCAGCCATGCTTGCCCCCATGACCATATTAATGGCGGCCAGCTCACTTTCGGCCTGAATGAAGGTGGCGTCTTCCATCTGGGCAAACCGCTCAGACATATATTCGGGAAGCTCGTTTTGCGGTGTGATGGGGTAGCCTGCATAAAAGCGGCACCCTGCTCGCGTTGCCGCTTCTGCAATCACATGACTCCCCCGCATTAACTGTTTAGCCACGGAACACCTCAATGGCAATGTCAGGGCAAGTTATTGCACACAGGGAGCATCCAGTGCATTTGCGGTTCTTACTCTTTTCCTTTTCAGTATATTCGGCTGGATGATAACCCTTGATGTTGAGCTTGTTGCTTATCCTGATCGACCCCTTGAGGCACGCTACAATACAGAGCCCGCACCCCTTGCACAATTCCCTGTTGATTCTGATAAACCCCTTCTTCTTCAACGGTCGATCTCCTAATTGAACGTCTCGGAATTTGTACAACTTGTTGACATTATAGCACTTTATTGGCTTGGCTGCAACCCCAAGATAGGAATGATGGAATGATGGAATAGTGGAATACTGTAGAAGATAAAAAGACTAAAAGCCGACTTCGCCATAGTAGCCCTGGCTACGACGGCTGAATTCTCTTACACCCAACATTCCAACATTCCAATATTCCAACATTCCAATATTCCAATTGTGAGCGAAGCGAACTAACTTGTCCTTCAAAATTGGGTGAGTACGCCCAGTTGCATACTTTGTCAAGGACAATTTCTGGCATGACTTGCCCCCTCGTTTCAAAGATCGGCCTATAATAATTTTATACCTCGTCACGACCCGTCAGCTCGATGATCATGTTGAAATTTTTAAGCTTGTACAGATCACGGTAGTCTTTTGTTGTGTAAATCCCTTTTTCCTGCGCGTAGCAATAACCCACAGCACCGGGATTGGTACAGGCCACCCCGATGAGCTTCATCCGGAGATCCCTTAGCTTTTCGGCAAATATCATATCCATAATCGCCTTGCACCCGGGACCGCCACCCACAATCGCTACGTTAAGAACCTTAGCCTGATCCATCGTTTATTCCTTCTTGAAGCTTATTCAATGTCATTAACTTAAGAATATGGCCATTGAAAGCCCGCCTTTTTCAAAGGGGGATTTCGAGAGGTTGGATAAAATCCCCCCCGTCCCCCCCTTGCCAAAGGAGATTGGAGTAAGTTCTCAATAAGTTCGGGTGGAGTTTATCCGTAAGGATTTTATAAAAGGCTTACGCCTAAACTCCAAAAGCCAATACGCCATTGTCATTCGCTCAAAGCCGTGATCCGGTTATGATCGCCCGAACTTATTGAGAACTTACAGATTACCCTTAAGTCAATGACATTGAGTCACAATTCATAATCTGATTGATGCAAGTCTTGAAACAAATCGACTCCCTTGCGGCCTATTTCGCCGCCATGAATCTACCTCCTCCTCCTCCTTGTTTTCTATGCCGGTTTTCCGATTAAGGACATCGGCTATCTTTTGCTTAAGTTCATCAAGGCACACGCTCTTTATCACGTAACCGTCGGCCTGAGACAGGCGCGGGTCATCCATAAAGCTGTCATAGGCCGTCAGGATAAGGACCGGCAAATGTGGATCTTGCCTCTTGATTTCACACAAGACCTCCCATCCGTCGGGTCCGTCCAGATACAAATCAAGAAGCACCAGGTCCGGTCGTGAAGATCTGATGTGTTCCGCTACCAATTCGGCATCACCTGTACTCTGAACCCGGTACCCCTCACACATCAGTTCTTCGGCAAGGAGTTCTCTAATGCATGGCTGGTCATCTACAATCAGAATGTTCGGCATGGTGCATCCTCCCGGTCTCTATTTTTGTGGAACGGATGGTCTCCTCGTCATCACCAAAGGACAGGATGAGACTGCCCTTCATCTCCCCTTCAATCTCCAGGCCTCAATGTTCAGAATCTGCTCGTATAATGGGTACAGGTGAATTTCTGGCCGCACATGCCTCCGTTTGACTTCCAATCTCTCAAGACAATTGGCCACCCGCTGCGACAGTTCGGCCAGCTTACACGGCTTGAACATGTAATCATCGGCGCCATGTCGAAGGGCATCCGTTGCGACGTTCACGTCATGATTGCCGGTCAATATCATAACCATAGGCTCCGGGTTTAGCTCTTTGGCCTTCTTGAGCACAGCGATGCCATCTGTCTGAGCCATGTTTATGTCGGTGATCACCAGATCAAATCCGTTAATACTCAATGACTCAATGGCGGCCTCGCCACTTGATGCTGTTGTGACCTGGTAGCCGTTATCATCAAGAGCCGAAGCAATCACTGTGAGGATATCAGGATCATCATCTACAATCAGAATGTTTCGCATGGCGACTTCCTTCCCTATTCCGCATTGCGCACTCAGCATAGCGCCTGTCGGCTTGAGAACATTCCCGCATTCGTGTTATCCGTCCAGCACCCTCCGGATGGCCCTGCCAAGATCGCTGGCGAGCACAGGCTTCATAATGCACTCACGGATGCCCATATTTTTGGCTTTCTCTTGCGTCACTGCTTCACTAAAACCCGTGGTGAGGATCACCGGGATGTCAGGCCGGATGCGCATCAATTCCCTGGCCAACACCACACCAGTCATGTTGGGCATGGTCTGGTCGGTGATGACGAGATCGAATCTTTCCGGTTCTGCGCCGAACGCCTCCAGTGCCTCCACGCTGCTGGCCCGCGCCGTGACATGGTAGCCGAGGCGTTCCAACATCTGTTGGCCCAAGCGGACGATCTGCTCTTCGTCATCCACAAACAGGATACGTTCTTTACCTCTGGGCACGGGCTCTGTCGCTGTCGCCTCCGGTACGGCGCTACTATGGAACCGGGGTAGATAGACATGGAACGTAGCCCCCTCCCCTGGTTCACTATAGACGGTGACCGCACCATTATAGCTCGTCACGATTCCATGGACCGTGGCGAGGCCCATGCCGGCCCCTTCGCCAATAGCCTTGGTCGTGAAGAAGGGGTCGAAGATGCGCTCCATCGTCGCACCGTCCATGCCATGGCCTGTGTCGCTGACGGTAAGCCTCAAGTAATCTCCCTCTTCCAGATTCGCGTGGGCCGCCGCAAAAGCGGCATCGATATCGAAAACGTCCAGGCTCACCTCCAGCACTCCTCCCTTGTCGCGCATGGCATGATAGGCGTTGGTGCAAAGGTTCATGATCACCTGGTGTATCCGGGTCGGGTCGGCCAGCACGTACCCGCACTTCGTGTCGATATTCTGCCGGATCTCGATGGTCGTGGGCAACGATGCCCGCAGCAGTTTGAGAGCCTCCTTGACGATGAGGTGAATCTGCACCGGCTTGCGTTCCTGCTCAACCTGACGGCTGAAGGTCAGAATCTGTTTCACCAGGTCTTTTGCGCGGTTTGCAGCCTTGATCACTTCCTCCAAGTTGGCTCGGGCCAGGCTCCCTTCAGGCACATCGCTCCTGGTCAACTCGGTGTACCCAAGGATGGCAAACAGGATATTGTTGAAGTCATGGGCAATACCGCCAGCGAGCGTTCCGATGGCTTCCATCTTTTGGGCATGTTGGAGTTGGGCTTGCAGTCTTGCCCTTGCCTCTTCCGCCTCCTTGCGCTCCTGGATGTCGCTGATCAGGC
>JAQYWL010000019.1 GCA_030145035.1 Desulfobacteria bacterium
TCCTTGTCCTCTTCCCTCTTCATGGTCTGAGTCTCCTCTATGGACAATTCCCTTTCATCTATTAATTTTCCTTCTGTCTTTTCAAAATCGGCAAATCGCTGCCACAGCTCATCGGAAACCGGGCTCCCCGTCTCTAATCCATCCAAGCCCTTGGCTTTATAGAGTTTTAACCATCTGTAATAGGTTGATTGGGTAAGTCCAAGCTCTTGCAATGTGGCTTTGACCGAAGCCGAAGAGCGTTTCACTGCATCCAGGATCGCCTTTTTCCTTTTGGATTCCTTTTTTCCGCCAACGGCCCCGGATTTTACATGCTTCTTGTGAGTTGCTTTCAGTAAACTTTTTCGCCCTGCCATAAGCTTGGCCCCCTATCGTCCCGCTGTGTATCGGAAAGTAGGCGTTCCATACAAGATTCCGCTGTTTTTGTAAAGGCATTTCTATGCCAAGATTTCCTCTGTCAGGGCCAGGTAATCGGCAGCCCCTGTGCTGGACCGTCTGAAAAAGACCACTGGTTTGCCGTAATAGGCGCTTTCGGCGATGGTGGTGTTCACCCGAATAACCGTGTCAAACAGCTTGGCCCGGAAGCGCTTGTCCGCCCTGAGGCTCTCGAGAATCTTGTTTGAAACCCTTGTCCGCTGGTCAAAAAATGTGGCCAATACACCCATGATCCTTATGCCTGGATTGATCTCTTCCTTTATGATCGAAACGGTCTCAAGGAGCTCATCCAATGCACCGTAAGCATACGGTTGAGTTTGACAAGGAATAAGGATCTCTCGGGCAAAGGCAAGAACATTGACAGTCAGAATCGAAAGGCTTGGCGGTGTGTCCACAAGAATAAAATCATAGAGATCCAACACCGTGGTCAAGGCCTCCTTCAGTCGATTTTCCCGACCTGGTTCGTCCGTCAGTTCTACTTCAACACCTGAAAGATCCACATGGGACGGAAGAAGATCAAGGCGCTCCCACGCGGTTTTCACAATAGCAGACCTGGCAGGTACAGGCTCCGATAGCTTGATAACATCATAGAGCGAAGGGCTATCCTCGGCCGGGCTCACACCAAGCCCTTTGGTGGAATTGAACTGGGGGTCCATGTCAACAATCAAGACATCTTTTCCCTTAAGGGAAAGCCCTGCTCCCAGATTGATTATGGTTACGGTTTTGCCGACACCGCCTTTTTCGTTCACCACAGCAATGATCCGTGCCTTCCTTCCAGCCATACCAACCTCCCGTGTTCGTTATTCGTTATCCGTTATCCGTTATTCGTTATCCGATTCATGATTCACGGTTCACGGTTCACGCTTCATGGCTCACGATATTAAGACAGGCCCTGGTTTTCCACAGGGTGAATGTTAAAACCCTATGAACACAACAAACACTAGTCCAACATGGAAGCTATGCTCACGATCCTGTCCGTAAGCATATGCACATACCCACCCATCTCATTGTCATACCACCCGTATACCACCACCTTTGTCACGGGAATGTCAATCACACTCCCGCCCAGGCAGGACCCCACCTCCTCAGAATAACCCTTGAGACGTTTAAGGTCAAATGACCGGGTCGCTGTTCGGGTGTGGGTCTCCATTCCTTCGATAACAGCCGCGGCCAGGGGATGGCCGATCATGTCCGCAGATACGTTTTGTTCGTCTGAATACTGAAGATATCCCTTCTTGCCTCTTTCGGCAGCATCTCTATAAATCTGATTGATCAAGTCGCGATTGGTGCGGTCCTGGTCAGGAGTATCCTGAATATCGATGACCAGGATGATAAGCGAGCCCGTAGAGACGGGAATCCTGACCGATTCAGCAATAAACCCGATCTTCTGCATCTCAGGTATGACCAGCAACAACGCCTTAGCCGCCCCCGTGGTTGTTAATATGATATTGTTAAAGACGCTCCGGTTCCGACGCAAATCAGTAGCCCCTGCCTTGGGCGGTCGATCCAGCACGAGCTGGGAACCCGTGACTGCATGCACCGTGGCCATAGAGGCAGTTAAAATCCTGTCCAGGCCAAAATAATCCAGGAGGGGTTTGATCATATAGGCCAAACAGTTGGTGGTGCAAGAAGCGTTGGATATAATGTGGTGCGTGGCCGGGTCATAGTCACCGTCATTGATGCCCATCACAGTCATGACTGCATCTTTGGGCATTGAAGCGCTCTTGTCCTTGATCTTGAACGGTGCTGACACGACCACCTTTCGTGCCCCGGCAGTTAGATGCCCGCGAGCTGCTCCGCCTGGTGCGTCTGCCGGTTGTGTGGGGTCCGTAAACTGACCTGTCGATTCCACCACCAAATCCACCCCGTATGACTTCCACGGGATGTCCTTGGGGTTGCGCACCTCACGCAAGATCGTAACTGGAACGCCATTGACGACCATGGAGCCGGTCTTTTCGTCCAGATTTTCAATCAATCGCCCGGCATTGTATCCATACAGATAGTTGTGCACGGTTCCGTATGTGGAATCCTTCTCAATAAACTCGGCCACGTCATCAAGACTTGTGCCCACCGGGCGGCCGATGTTTACCACAATCTCGGAGAAGGCTTTTCTCCCCACGTGCTGCCAGATGGATAGTTTACCGATGCGCCCCAAACCGTTGATCCCAAGCTTTCCACCTTTCATGATCTTTCCTCCTCAATCATCAATCCCCTTGGATCTCATGTCGACCTTCATAAACAAAACCTTTTCGGCCATCAATACTCAGGAAGTCCCCACACCGCAAGGTCTTTCCCTTGAGGACACCACGGCCCTCTTTTTCATAAACCACCAGGTCGGAACACCCGACCACGCCAGTCTTTTCCAACTGATGGGCCACAATGGACGCGTGTGATGTGGCGCCGCCCTTTCCGGTCAAAAGCCCGTCTGCTGCCGATATCTCCTGTATGTCGTCCGGCACGGTATCAGAGCGAATCAGAATGAGCGGTGTATTCGGCTCCTCGTTGCGAAATCGCTTAATGTCGTCCAACGAAAAAACAATCCTTCCGCAAAGGGCGCCCCCGCTCACGCCAATCCCCTTTGCCAGGAGAGCCTCTTTGAGCCCGGGAGCGGGCACGAAGGAAGGGTATGGCTTTGTCCGGCGGACAACCATATCGCGGGATTGCAATAAGTACAGCTTGTCTCCTGTTGGGCCTTCAAAAGTGAACTCGATTTCTTGCGCGCTCCACCCCTTCTCATACACAAGACCCTTGGCCATATCCCGCAAAGACCTTAAGACCTCGGGGAATGCCTCCTCTAAGGCGTGATCCTGGTCCCGGACCTCCGCCATTTTCTGTTTCACTGAAACGGAACAGGTCTTGACCAGGCCGGATACCACGTCTTCGCCCTGGTTACGAGTGGTATAA
>JAQYWL010000340.1 GCA_030145035.1 Desulfobacteria bacterium
ATCCTTTGAGTTTTGCCATGAACAGGTGATGAATTGTCTCACCTGCTTCTCCTCTGCTACGATTCACACCTTCGATCTTGTTACCTGAAACCTGAAACCCGAAACCCGAAACCTAAGTATAGATTCTCAAAATTAACAAAAGTCTATCCCTATTTAGCGAATGATAAGATTCAATCGTCAATATTCAATCCCTCACAGTCCTACTTCATCCAAAATAGGTGGTATTTTGCTTTCCCAGCCAAGGGCCATGATGTGAACACCGTGGCAAAGATCCTTCATCCCTTTAACTAAGCGAATGGCTATATCGATGCTGGCCCGGACCTTGTCCTCGGCCTCCTTTAGCTCCTGGATCAGAGGTTCCGGAACAAAGACACCTGCAACATTCTTGTTCATGTAGCGGGCCATGCCCACTGATTTGAGCAGGATAATACCTCCCAAAACTTTGGTATCAAACCCATCGACACGCTTCATGAATTTTTCAAAGGCATCCAGATCGTAGACCCCCTGCGTTTGAAAGAACCTGGCCCCTGCCTCAATCTTTTTCTCCATCTTCATGATCTGGAGATCCAGGGCAGCCTCATTATCAGCCCCGGGATTCACAACCGCCCCGGGGAGAAAATCGGGCGCTCCCTTGAGTTCGTTCCCAGCCATATCTGATCCGGAGTTCAGTTTACCTAGCACATCCAGAAGTGTGACAGAGTCCAGGTCAAAAACCGGCTTAGCCTTCGGGTGATCCCCCAGAGTAGGATGGTCACCCGTGAGGGCCAGGACGTTCTTGATCCCAAGCACCCAGGCGCTCAGGAGGTCCGATTGCAGGGCAAGCCTGTTGCGGTCCCTGCAAGTGACTTGAAAAACAGGATCGATCCCCATGTCCGTCAACAGGTGACAGACGGCCATGGAACCAAGACGCATGACCGAACTCTGCAAATCAGTGACGTTGATTGCATCAACCCGATCTTTGATTATATCAGCATCCTTCAATAAATGCTCTATATCAGTTCCCTTCCCGGGTCCGACCTCAGCGGTCACCAGAAATTTCCCTGATTCTAAGGCTTCTCTAAAACTCATCGTAGCACCTCTTCCCGCAAATCTTCTCTGACTATCCTGCCCGGGTGAATAGGCCAGTCCTTTACCTGGGGTTTTTCCTTCAGATAATGCAACATGTTCAAACGCTTAAGGGCATGATAAATCTCCTGCCAGGCACACGGGCGGTCTTTGGAAACTTCACACTTTCCCTCTGAAGCACCGCCACACGCTCCATTCAAAAGGCTCTTGGCGCATCGGGTCACCGGGCAGATGCCACCAGTTCTCCACAGGATGCAGTCACCGCAGGCCATACAGTTCTCGGTCCAAACGCCCGGTTCCTTTTCGACCCCTATGAATTGCGTATTCAGGGCCGGCAAAACAGGCTTGTCAGGAAACCTACCGGCCATGGCCTGAACGCCATTGCCGCAGGCCATGGAAAGAATGGATTCATAATCGCCAACTTTGTTTTCCAGACGGTCGATAAACTTCATGGCGCACTGTCGAGGGATCGTACTCTTGTCTACAATCATATCCTTGTTTTCCGAAAGGAGTGCGTCTGCAAGTTTATTGACCTGCTCAGGTCCGCCGGCAGAGCAAAATGTCATACACGTACCGCATCCAACCAGCAGGACCTTGCGGTGCGGGGCAACCATGTCCTGTATTTCGGCTAACGGTTTCTGTTCTGCAATGATCATGCTACACCTCCAAAACGAAGTTAGTTCGCTTCGCTCACAATTGAAGTACTGGAGTGATGGAGTACTGGAGTGATGGATTCTACCTCCAATACTCCAATACTCCAGTACTCCATCACTCTATCTGAATGGCAAAATCGATCCACCATAAGGTATATGATTTCAACGAGTTGTGACAGAGCACATTTCGTCCAAAACAAAAGGGCGAAACCCAACATAATGGCTCAACCGGTTTCCGCAGGCAGCGACACGATGAAAGTCGTCCCCCTTCCTACCTCGCTTTCCACGTGGATTGCACTATTATGGGCGTCCACAATGCCCTTGACTATCGACAGCCCAAGCCCTGAGCCTGATATACTCCTGGTTTCTTCGGTTTTGATGCGATAGAACTTGTCGAAAATCCGATCAATATCCTCTGGTGGAATCCCCATGCCATTATCCACCACCTTGAACCGTATATTTTTGCCTGCTTTGTTCAGGGTTAGGTCCACGTTCCCCCCCTTGGGGGTGTACTTAATGGCATTGCTGATAAGGTTGACAAAGATCGCCTCCATGCCGCCTCTGTCGCCCCTGAAGGATGCGAGTTCTTCTGCGATTTCGCACGTCATGCTAATACCTTTCTCTTCTGCGGACAGGCGCATAAGCTCAACAGTTCTTTGCAGGATTTCCGCCAGATCCAGGCTTTCGATCTTCTGGATCGATTTGCCCTCCTGGATGCGCCGATAGTCCAGGATATCATTGACCAGGGTAATCATACCCTTGGTCTTTTCCTTGGCCTTGCCGAGCAAATCCAACTGCTTGGCAGTAAGATCTCCAGCCAGTCCGTCCAGGACCACCGAAATCTGCATCAGCAGGGAGCTTAAGGGGGACTTGAGTTCGTGTGAGACCATAGAAAGAAAGTCCGATTTTAGCTTATCCATTGCGCTGACCGTGCTGACATCGTGAAACAGGCCTGCTGCACCAATAACGGTTCCTGTCTCATTCTTGACAGGGTCTACATGGACGCGAAGGGCTTTTTCCCCCACTTTGACGATGGGTTCCTCACCAACCATTAACGGAGCTAAAGAACTATCGGATTTTATTGCCCGCATGAAAAACGATAGCAACTCATCGGATTTTATGGAGACCGAAATGGGATGACCTAATGCCTTTTCCCGTGTCAAGTCGAAGAGGCTGGCGGCTTTTTCATTAAACAGGACAATGTTCGTCTGCCAGTCCGTGACCACGAATCCGTCCGTAAAACTTTGGAGGATGGCAAGGAGATTTTCATCGCGGCGGACCGTGGTTAAGGCGGCCTGCCTTTGCCGTGTCAGTATGTCGAGCTGGCGCCTGAGTCTGAAGGCCTCTATGGCGCGATTCATCTTTGTCCAGAAACGATCTGTGGTAAAGCTCTTGCGGATGCAGTCATAGGCGCCCGCCTGCATCGCCTCTATGGCCTCCTCGCCACAGTTGTCCGACATGGTCATGATCAGGATTTCGCGCCTGGCCTTCTGTACTACGTTGATGAGGGTCATGCCTCCCCACCCGGGAAGCTCAAGGGAAAGGAGCATGATGTCTACATCCCCCGGATGTTTCTGGATGATGTTCAGGGCCTCTTCAACAGACTCAGCAGTACGGACCCTGTGACCTTCGTCCAGGAGGAGTTCCCGGCATCTTTGCAAAATGGTGATGTCATTTTCCACCACCAATATGTTTATGCTCGGCTTGATCAACATCGTCTCGGTAGAGTGTAAATCACGGCTGTTGGCAATGAGAAAATCCGTGTCCGTCTGCTGCGTATTTAGTTTTGGGGAAAAGGTGTCAGGTTTCGGGTTTCAGGCCCGCCCTGGCGCGACATGCTTACTATGGGCTATAAGCTAATAAATCCCGGTCTGGGCCAG
>JAQYWL010000458.1 GCA_030145035.1 Desulfobacteria bacterium
AAAGCTGAGAAAGCTGCTTCATTTACAGATGCAATTGAATATACTCGAAAAAGAATAGTCTGTCTCGAGAAATCACCCCTTAAAGAGGATGTACTGAAATATGTCAATCTGTTCTTCCAGGATAAAAAGGAGCAGAGCTCTATTGACGAGATCATTGGGCAGTTGGAGGTAGAGGAGGAAGAGATTGACGAGGCACAAAAGGGGGTGACCGAAGAGGACAGCGCCATTGTCCAACTGGTCAACAAGATAATCCTGGATGCCTACGCCCGGAATGCTTCGGATATTCACATAGAACCTTACCCCGGAAAACAGAATACCGAGGTTCGGTTCAGAGTTGACGGAGCATGCCAGCTTTATCAGACCGTTCCGTACAATTATCGTGCTGCACTCGTCTCCCGCATCAAGATCATGTCCGATCTGGACATTGCTGAACGCCGCAAACCGCAGGACGGCAAGATAAAGTTCAAGAAGTACGCTGGCAAGGACATTGAGCTGCGTGTAGCAACGGTGCCAACCGCGGGCGGTCTGGAAGACGTGGTGTTGCGCATGTTGGCGGCAGGTGAGCCCATACCGCTTGCTAAGATGGGATTTTCAAAAAGGAATTATGAAAACTTCTTGAGCGTCATTACCCAACCTTACGGGATTATCTTTGTGTGCGGGCCTACCGGGTGCGGAAAGACCACAACCCTGCATTCTGCCCTTGGTTACATTAATAAACCTGACATCAAGATATGGACGGCCGAAGACCCTGTGGAGATCACCCAGGCGGGCCTGCGGCAGGTTCAGGTCCGGCACAAGATAGGTTTTGATTTTGCCTCAGCCATGCGAGCATTCTTGAGAGCGGACCCTGACGTCATTATGGTAGGTGAGATGCGCGACAAGGAGACCACGCATATCGGTATCGAGGCCTCACTGACCGGACACCTGGTATTTTCCACGCTGCATACAAACAGCGCCCCTGAAAGCATCACACGGCTGCTGGATATGGGAATGGATCCTTTCAATTTTGCAGATGCAATACTTGGTATCCTTGCCCAGCGACTGGTTCGCACCCTTTGTAAAAGCTGCAAAAAAGCGTACAACCCTTCTCAAGAGGAATATGATGAGCTGGTTCGGGAGTATGGCCCGGAAGATTTCGAAAAAGTAAACATCCCCTATTCAAAGGACCTTGTGCTGTACAAGGCTTCAGGTTGCCCTGAGTGCAACAATACCGGATATCGGGGTCGTATGGGTATTCATGAACTATTGATGGGAACCGATGAGATGAAAAAGCTGATCCAGGTAAAGGCCAAGATGGAAGACATTCGGGATCAGGCCATCAAGGACGGAATGACGACCCTGAAGCAGGACGGTGTTGAGAAGGTCTTTGCCGGCAGCACCGATCTGCTACAGGTGAGGAGGGTGTGTATTAAGTGAGAAAGCTGAAAGGTGAAAGCTCAAAGCTGAAAGCAAGAACAGGGCAATTCTTTTTTGTATTTTGCTTTGAGCTTTCAGCCTTGAGCTTTGAGCTTGTTTTCATATGTCCGCCTTTAAACTGATCTCGGCCTTTACGCCCAAAGGCGACCAGCCAGGGGCCATTGAAGAGCTGAGCCAGGGGATCAGGAATGGCTTCCGCCGTCAGGTGCTTCTGGGTGTAACCGGTTCGGGCAAGACCTTCACGATGGCCCATGTGATCGCCCAGATCCACAAACCCACCCTTGTGATTGCCCCAAACAAGACCTTGGCCGCCCAGCTCTACGAGGAATTCAAAACCCTCTTTCCGGACAATGCGGTCGAGTATTTTGTCAGCTACTATGACTACTACCAGCCTGAGGCCTACCTGCCAGTCACCGATACCTACATTGAGAAAGATGCCTCGATCAACGAAATGATCGATAGACTGCGCCATTCGGCCACCAGGTCTGTAATGGCCCGGCGCGACGTTATTGTGGTGGCGAGCGTATCGTGCATCTTTGGTCTGGGTGCCCCCGAAGACTACCTGGAGATGTGTCTTGAACTCAAGCCGGGCACCGCCTTTGTGCGGGACGTGATGTTGAGGAGGCTGGTGGCCATGCAGTATACCCGCAACGACTATGATTTCCACCGCGATACCTTCCGGGTCAGGGGCGACCGGGTGGAGATCTTCCCGGCCTATGAGGACGAAAAAGCCATCCGCGTGGAGTTTTTTGGTGACACCATCGAGCGCATCTATGAAATCGATCCTTTACTGGGCAAGGTGGCGAGGCCCCTTAAGCGGGTGATCATCTATCCGGCCAGCCATTACGTGACGTCAAGGGTCACATTGAATAATGCCATTAAATCTATAAAAGAAGAGCTCAAAGAGCGCATCGAATACTTTAGAGATGCCAAGAAATGGATTGAGGCCCAGCGGATCGAGGAGCGCACCGATTTTGATCTGGAGATGATGCAGGAGCTGGGCTACTGTCACGGGATCGAAAACTATTCGCGCCATCTGACCGGCAGAAAGACAGGTGAGCCGCCCCCGGCCTTGCTCGATTATTTCCCGGAGGATCTTCTCCTATTTATTGATGAAAGCCATATTGCGATTCCCCAGTTACGGGGCATGTATCGCGGGGATCGATCCAGGAAGGAGACTTTAGTCAGCTACGGATTCAGACTCCCTTCGGCCCTGGACAACAGACCCCTCACCTTTGAGGAGTTTACAAAGAAGATATCACAGGTGATCTATGTGTCGGCCACACCGGCCGACTTTGAGATTGAGATGGCCGAAGGGCGAGTCGTGGAGCAGATCATCCGTCCCACAGGGCTTATCGATCCCGGGATCATTGTGAAGCCTGCCGAAGACCAGGTGGACCACCTCCTCGAGGAGATCAGGGTCCGAGAAGAGCGTAAAGAGAGGGTGCTTGTGACGACCCTGACCAAACGAATGGCAGAGGATCTGACTGATTATTACAGGGACCTGGGGGTCAAGGTCCGGTACCTTCATTCTGATATTAAGACCATGGAACGCGTAGAAATTATACGCGAGCTGCGTCTGGGGGTCTTTGACGTGCTGATCGGGATCAACCTGCTCAGGGAGGGCCTGGATCTGCCCGAGGTCAGCTTAGTAGCCATCCTGGATGCTGATAAAGAGGGGTTTCTTCGGTCCGAGCGCTCTCTGATCCAGACCTGTGGTCGGGCGGCCAGAAATGTGCTTGGCACAGTGATCCTTTACGCAGATCATGTGACGCGGTCGATGCAGAGGGCCGTTGATGAGACGAATCGGCGGCGCAGGCTTCAGGAGGCATACAATAAGAGACATCACATTACTCCTGAGACCATACAAAAAGAGATTACGAGCATACTCACCTCGGTCTATGAGGCAGACTACGTCACAGTACCCACGGTCTCAGAACCCTCAGCCGAGTACAAATCTGTGGATGACCTGGAAAAAGCGATTGAGGAACTTGAGACGGAGATGAAAAAGGCGGTCAGGGAGTTGGCCTTTGAAAAGGCTGCGCAACTGAGGGACCAGATCAAAGAGCTTCGGAACCTGGATATGGAATTAAGATGAGAGATCTCCCCAGGGTTGGTTTTCGAGTGATGTCAAGCAATTTGCATCTTCCCGGTGGGATGAGGGCCAGCCACCTCACCAATAATGGCTGCTGATTGGATCCCTTCATCTCTAAGTTCATGAAGGCAGGCATGCGCCTGATCTGGCGCGATGGAGACAACCAGGCCCCCTGAGGTCTGGGGATCAAAAATGAGATCTATGAGAATCGTTTCGAGCCCGGGCCCGGTCTCCACCATGTGCTCGCAGAAATGCTTGGTCGCATAACTTCCGGCCGGTATCAGGCCCATCAATGCGTACTCTTTGGCCTCCGGCATAATGGGGATCTTTTCAGCGTGGATGGCGATCTCCACATGACTTGCTCTGGCCATTTCCAGAAGGTGTCCCCCCAGGGCGAAACCGGTCACATCGGTGCACGCATGGATCTCGTATTCCAACATAATCTGTGAGGCCTGGCCGTTCAGGGTGGAAGTGACCTCGATCATGGTCTCCACGGCAGCCTGGCTGGCCAGTTTCCCTTTAATGGCTGTTGCAACGATACCCGTTCCGATGGGTTTGGTCAGGATGAGCTGATCTCCCACCCTGGCCCCTTTGTTGGTCAGAATTTTGTCAGGATGCACAATCCCTGTCACGGAGAGGCCGTATTTTAGTTCCTGGTCATCAACGCTGTGTCCCCCTACCAGGAGCGCACCTGCCTCATGAATCTTTTCCAGGCCCCCGCGAAGGATATCTTTAAGAATCTGTTTGGGCATATCCTTGACCGGAAAACAGACTATGTTCATGGCGGTCAGAGGCGTGCCACCCATGGCATAGACATCGCTCAGGGCATTGGCTGCGGCAATGCGGCCAAAATGATAGGGGTCGTTTACGATAGGCGTGAAAATATCGAGGGTTTGTACCAGGGCCACATCATCGCTGAGCTTATAGACACCTGCGTCATCACACGTCTCAATCCCCACAAGGAGATTGGGGTGGCTGTTCACAGGCAGGTCCTTCATGATTTCTTCCAGGTCCCCTGGACTCAGTTTGGCAGCTCAGCCCGAGGCCCTGACTTTTTCGGTTAAGTTGAAATTATCCTTTGTCATAGAAAGTAAGTGCCTCCAGGGCCTTTGGAATCTCTTTGATAATTTCAGCAACCTGTGTTGCAGGTGTAGGAT
>JAQYWL010000256.1 GCA_030145035.1 Desulfobacteria bacterium
TTCTCCAACCTGCCCGCTCGTGCCTCGCAGTGGCAGGCGGGTACTCCAATTGTGAGCGAAGCCCCTAAGTTCACCTTTTACGCCAGTTGCTATAAGCTGTCAAGATGCTTTTGAGCCGGATAATAAGCTGAAAGCTCAAAGCTGAAAGGTTTGAGGCTTGCGCTTCGCGGCGTTAGGTTTGAGGCAGCTACTGCTTTTACCTCTGACATCTGACCTCTGACATCTGACCTCTGACCTCTGACATCTGACATCTGACCTCCGACCCCTGACTTCTGCCCTCTGCCCTTTGCCCTCCAACGGGCCAAACCGGCTAAACGGGCTAAACCGGCTAAACGGGCAAACGGGAAAACGGATCTTGAAGCACAATGGTTTGTTTGCGACCGGGGCCCACAGAGATGATCTGAACGGGGGTTTCCACGAGTTCTTCCACTCGCTTCACATAGGTTCTAGCATTTTCCGGCAGGTCATCGATGTCCTGAAACGCTGTGATATCGTCAGGCCACCCTGGTAGCTCCTCGTAAATCGGCTCACACTCTTCGAGCACCCTTAAGGCCGCGGGGAACTCTGTGAGTCGATCCTGCTTGTATCGATAGGCCGTGCAGATCATAAGGTTCTTAAGGCCGCTCAGTACATCGAGCTTGGTTATGGCAAGACCGGTGAGACTATTGATGCGCGCAGCATTACGCACGACCGCAGTGTCGAGCCAACCACATCGCCTGCGTCTTCCAGTAGTTGCGCCAAACTCAGCCCCCCTTTGCTGAATCCTGTCGCCGATTTCATCATGGAGTTCTGTAGGCAAAGGGCCTCTGCCCACCCGGGTGGTATAGGCCTTCACCATCCCGATGACGCCATGGATCTGTGTAGGGCCTATCCCGGCGCCACAGCATGCATTGCCTGCAACCGTATTGGATGAGGTTACATAAGGGTAGGTGCCGTGGTCAATATCAAGGTGTGTCCCCTGTGCCCCCTCAAAAAGGATATGGTGCCCGGCCTTGATGGCCTGGCTGATGGATACAGAGACATTGGCAACATATGGTCGAAGCACCTCTGAATATGGGAGATATTCGTTAAGAATCGCTGTTTCATCCACGGTTTCAGACCTAAGAAATTCCTTTAAGTAAAAAGTCTTTTCCCCTAAGATAGAAGACAATTTCTGTCTAAATGTCTCAGGATCAATCAGGTCACAAAAACGAATCCCGCGTCGTGTGACTTTATCTTCGTAACAAGGCCCTATCCCCCGGCCTGTGGTACCCAGTTTCTTGTTTCCCTTCAGCCGTTCCCTGCCGTGATCTATAAGCTTGTGATAGGGCATGATTAAGTTGGCATTTTCGCTGATCAAGAGATTGTGAGGACCCACGGAAATGCCACGGTCTCGTAAATGCTGGATCTCTTCGATCAGCACACCCGGGTCCACAACCACACCGTTTCCGATCACGCAGACCTTATTCGGGTGAAGGATTCCGGACGGGATAAGATGGCTGATAAAAGTCTCTCCATCCACTACCATTGTGTGGCCGGCGTTGTTGCCCCCCTGAAAGCGGACTATCAAACGGGCCGTCTCTGCTAAAACGTCTACAACCTTTCCCTTGCCTTCGTCTCCCCACTGGGTACCGATCACTACGATATTGGACATCTTCGGCTCCTTATTCATGATTCATGATTGATGATTCTTTGAAAGGTGTCAGGTGTCAAAATCCTGAACACTGAAAAAGGTTTTCAATCGACAATCGACAATCGACAATCGACAATCGACAATCCAAACCCCTATCCCCTGGGATGATACTGGGTGTGAACCGCCTTTAGCCTCTCCTGGGCAACATGGGTATAAATTTGGGTGGTACTAATATCCACATGGCCCAACATAACCTGTACCGATCTGAGATCTGCTCCCCGTTCCAAAAGATGAGTGGCAAATGAATGTCGAATGGTGTGCGGGGTGATCTTGTGCGAAATCCCGGCCCTTAGTGCATATTGTTTCAGAAGCTTCCAGAATCCCTGGCGTGTCATGGGCACTGCCGAGCGTGTTACAAATAGATACGGGCTTGGCCTCCCCTTTAATAGCACCGGACGTCCTGATCCAAGATAGGCATCGATCTTTTTCCTGGCTACCTGACCAATCGGCACCACCCGCTCCTTGGAACCCTTGCCGAGAACCAGGACAAAACACGCCTCCAGATTGATATTTGCAATTCCCACTTTGATTAGCTCTGAGACCCTGAGCCCCGCTGCATACAGAAGTTCCAGCATGGCCGCATCTCGCATCCCCAGAGGTTTTGAAGCATGAGGCGCCTCGAGAAGCCTTGCCACTTCCTCTATCTTTAAAATGTCAGGCAGTTTTCGGCCTGCCTTTGGCATGTCCACCACCTGGGCGGGGTTGGTCTCCAGTATCTTTTCGTGGACCAGGAATCGATAAAACCCTCTCAGGGTTACGAGATGTCTTGCTCTGCTCCTTGGCCCGAGCCCCGCATCTCTTAAGTCAATCAGGTGTTTTAGAACAAGAGTCATGTCAGCATCGGCGATATCGGAAATACCGTTTTCCCTCAAGGACTCCACATACAAGATCAGGTCTTTGCTGTAAGCGGCAACGGTATTTCTGGAAAGGCCTTTTTCCACCACCAGGTAGTTGATGAACTGATCTGTTAGTTCGTCCAAGGTGTTTGTGGTCATTTGGATGTCTCTCGCCCGCTCCCTTCGGTTGCTTGAGCTCACAGAGATCTCGGAGATGAAGAATTTGTCTGATTTTTTGACCCCGGTTAAATATGAAACTAAATTTAACAGGGCAGGGAGGAAAAATCAGACAAAACTCTCAGTCCGCCTCAAGGCGGACATTTATCACCCGGGTCGTGTCAACATTGAGTCGTGACATAAGGTTCGCTGCATAGAACATCTCCCGCGATAGCGGGATGGCCGTTTGAGCAGATTTCCCCTCCCTCCGGGGCGTAGGCCCTCCGGGCCGGAGGCTCAGGAAATCTGCTCAAGAACTCAGCGCCTCCGCGGGCTCTGTGAGAGATAAAACCCTGCCGTAGCCGATTTGACGTAGTTGATTCAAAGCGGGTAACGATTCAAGACAACTGCCCCGTCTTCTTTCACAACCACCATATTCTCCAGCCGCACTCCGCCCCATCCGGGTATGTAGATGCCTGGTTCAACAGTGGTGACCATACCCACTTCCAGATTCATCGGCCGGATGGGACTCAAATTGGGTTTTTCATGGGTAGCCAGTCCCACGCCGTGTCCAAGCCCATGGCCAAAGTGATCGCCGAACCCCTTGGCAGCAATATAGTCTCGTGCAATCTTGTCCACGGCCTGAGTGCTCACCCCGGGCTTCATCGCTTCTATCGCCATAGATTGGGCGTCTTTCACCACTTGATGGACCTTTACAAAAGTGTCGTCAGGTGAGCCAAGCACAATGGTGCGTGAAATATCCGAACAGTATCCGTTCAGGCGTGCCCCCCAATCAAACAGGATGGGTTCCCCCCGTCCAACAGGTCGATTTGTAGGAATGGCATGGGGCAGGGCAGCGTTGGGACCTGAGGCAACAATGGGAGGGAAGGCCACAGATTCTGCCCCGCTTTCCCGCAGACCCTTTTCTATAGTCCATGCAAGCTCTTTTTCCATGGTTCCAACACACAGGGTGTTAACAACTGTTTCAAATACTGATTCGGAAATGGCAAGCGATTCCTTTATGACCTCTATCTCTTGTGGCTCTTTTGTCACACGGAGCTCTTCGACCAGGTTCTCGGTGGGGACCAGAGGTACAGTTATGGCCTCCTTTTTTAAATGCTCGTGGAATTTCTGAAACTGCAGGTACGGTAGCCGGGCACTTTCAAAAGCGAGACGCCTGGTTCGAAGCATCCTCAGGATTTCTGGCAGCGATGAAGCCAGGCCTTCTTTGTAGCGATAGATCTCAAATCCAGGGGCTTCAATCCGGGCTTGGGTTTCGTATCGAGAGTCGGTTGCCAGGATCTGCCGCTCAGACGTGATAAGCAGGGCTCCCGCAGACTCGTTAAACTGACCGTCCTCGGCGGTGAAGCCGCTCAAATACCGACGATTCTCGCCCTGTAATACCATGAAGGTATCAAAAGCCTGGTCTTTGAAGCGGTTCCTGAGCCTTGCCAGCCGATTACGTATAGTCTCTCTCAAAAGGATGCCTCGTTGTTGTGTTGTTGTGTTTATTGTGTTAATATTGTTTATTGTGTTTGTTGTGTTTAGCACGGTCCGAATACCATGGCTACCAGAACAAGCACTCTGGTGTCAAGGCCAACGAACAAAACCGCTTGACAAGGGATTTGAGCAATATGAAATTTCGTGCCATATGTTGGCACAGAAAATGCCTTGCCCTTCCGTCAAGACAACAGCCGCATTTATCTAATATTTACGGGATATTATCTTGCAGCCGCACGTCTGAATAAAGGCATAAGCGGCATCTTGGCTATAGAAAGGGAAAACTAATGCCAACTAGTACCAAAAGATGTAACAAAAATACTCCACTATAAATTCTACGCGCGGCGTTCTTTCCGCAAAGGCATTGCCCTGTATCTCGGCGAATTAACAAGCATTTTTGGACTCATGAGCCAAAAAAATCTGGTCAGATGACTACTTGGCATTGTTATTGCTCTTAATGCCTTTAATCTTTTCCGGTCTCTGGCCCTCGCCTGTAGGCTTCCGGCCTCCGGCTCGGAGACACTGCGCCTTACTTTTTCTGCCACAAGGGGAAATGCAGTAGATCCTGTCGAGATTGTTGGACTTCAAAAGCTTATGAACATCGACACAAGAAGTGAGGCTCGTGTTCCGTTAGAGCTGCCCATTAAATACCGTGACTTTGATAATGGAACGTATCATTCCCTCACCAAAGACCTGAGTACCCGTGGCGTCTGCATAGAATCCAAAGCGCCCTTTGACGTTGGCACACGCTGTCGCCTCCTGTTCGCCCTGCCTCATGAAGAGGAAAAGAGAGAAATTACAGGGGAGGTCCGCTGGCAGACTTTCGAACGACGCACGGGCAGAATGGGCATTCAGTTTTCAGAACCTATTGATCTTTCCGTCCCTTTCGTAGCGACCGAGCAAGCGCTCCGCTGCTGGCGACAGCAGGCGGAGGCCTATTTTGATGGTCTTTACCAAACGCTGAGCGACGCCTGCGTCTGGGTGAATTCGAGGGACGAAATCATACGGTGCGATGAACGCTTTCTCGCCTTGCTCGGATATTCCGAGAGTGAAGTGGAGGGACGCCCCTTTTATGACTTTGCCCATGGCGAGGATCGAGAGCCCCTGTCGAACTTCATGGCACCTGAAACAACCGGTCTTTCATCCTTGACTAATGGATTGTTTCGCATGCAGCCAAAGGAGGGGCCGGCCCTTTTGTGGAAGATCCGGATACCTGCCAAGCCACCCTGGACGACTTCAAGGGAAATCTACATTGAACACATAACCGAATTTCGTGCCCCGAAAGATGAAAAACACGTGAATCATTTTCGACAGATACTCGGGACTGCCGCCACCGGATTCCTCGCCAAGGATATTGTTAAGGAGGTTTGTGATCCTTTCACGTGCCTCCTGGCCCGTCTTGACCTGCTTTATCACAAATTAGCATTGGAAAGAAATAAATCGCGGGTGGCAGATGGCCATGAGCTTGCTTACTATGCAGAAGAGATTCAAAAAATAGAAGAGCTTTTCGAGGGCCTGATTAGAAGATTTAGGTATGTGGCAGAAAAGACTTATTTCCTTGAGCCTGTGGAGACCACCCGTTTTGACATCAATGAGTGCCTTTCAATAGCCATAAGTATAATAAGGATCTATGAAGAATCTGCCGGTGAGAGCATAAGATTCGATCCTCAAGGAAAAGTGCCAGAAATTGAGTCAAATAAACAAGAGCTTTTTATGATATTTCTTATCTTTCTGTTACTGTCGAGGGACTCTCTGAGAACCGTTTCTGACAAGACAATAAAGTGTGAAACCAAAGAAGATGAAAATGATATCACTGTCAGCATGTACCATTATGGTTACTTACAGCAGGGCAAATATTTGGACATTCTTTTTGACACCGATCCGCTTGAAAGTTATTTTTTCAAGAGTCATTCCATATACTTTATGGATACACTCCTTTACTACGGTAATTTGTTAATGAAAAAGAACAACATAAGGATAAGAATCAACAATGTTCCAGGGCAGTTTAGCCTTTCTCTTTTCATACCTCGGAGCCCCAGCAGCCAGTCAGATTAACGAATACTCTCGCCCGCTCACTACGGTCGCTTGAGCCCACAGAGATCTCGGAGATGCATAATATGTCTGATTTTTTGAGAGGAAAAATCAGACAAAAAGCTCAGTCCGCCTCAGGCGGACATCTGTAATCTGGGGTATGCCAACATTGACTAGGGACGCAAGGCTTTGCGGTTAGCGAACATGTCCCGCGATAGCGGGATGGCAATTTGAGCAGATTTCCCCTCCCTGCCCCGTTAAATGCGTAGCCTATTTACCCGGGGTCAGGAAATCTGCTCAAAAACTCTGAGCCTCTGCGGGCTCTGTGAGAGATAAAAAAGAGGGTCACAATCAAATTTACAGCCTATGATTGTTCAATTTCCTCCAACAGCTCTCTGGCCGCTTGTCGTTCCGGGAACTCACCTTCGATTTTTAGAGCATCATGCAAAGCTTTTAGGGCTTGATCCTTCTCACCATTTTTCCAGTGGGCCAGGGCCAGATGGTAAAGGACGGTCGGATTCAGTGGCATTTTTTCTGCTGCGTCACTCAACTCGGAGATGGCGCTGGCGTAAAGCCCCTTGACAATGAAAGCAAGACCAAGCGTGTCCGCAACACTCGGGTCGTCCGGCAATTGTGCTTTTGCCTTTTTCGCAAGGTTCAAGGCGCGATCCGGGTCCTGACCCTCCTGAAGAAGTAGCCATGCCAGGTTGTTGGCGGCAGGTGCAAAATCAGGGTTAATCTCCAAAGCCTTCTCATACATCTTGCGCGCTTCTGCTCTCTTTCCTTCTGCATCGTATATGGCGCCCAAAGCCATGTGGGCCTGGATGAATCCTGGTTGTTTTTCGAGGATTTCCCGGTACTGGGCGATCGCCTTGGTCGTTTCCTTTTTTTCGAGGTAGATACCGGCCAGAAAAAGATATGGGCTCACCAGGTCCGGATGCAGTTCAAGGGCTTTCTTAAAGGCGGCCTCACTTTGGTCATAGTCCTTCCGGGAAAATAAGACGCTGCCTCGCATTTCATGAAGGACAGCCGCCAACCGGGCATTTTTCTCATGCTCACGGATCTTTTCATCCAGAAACGATAACGCCTTGGCCGGTTGCTTCTGGGCCATGTACAGGGAGACCTTTGCTGCCATAGCAGGCACATGATCGGCTTTCAACGCCAGGACTTTGTTCAAGTGGGACATGGCCTCGCCGTAACGGCGCTGGAACCTGTCCAGCGTGGCCAACTGGTAATAGGCCACCGGATCGTCAGGACGGACCTCCGCTGCTTTCAAGTAAGCCTGTCGGGCGGTTTCCGCATCTCGCTTTAAGATGTAGACGTTGCCCTTTAGCACGTGAGCTCGGTAGTTGTCAGGTTCTTTTGCAAGGACGACGTTGAGTTGTTCCAGGGCCAGATCGGCCGCCCTTTCAGTCAGGTAGATTTCCGAAAGAAGGATTCGTGCCCTCAGGTTGCCCGGACCATACTCCACAGCCTTGAGCAATGCACCCTTGGCCTTTGTACGGTCTTTTTCGGCCAGATAGACGAGGCCCAGGTAATAGTGTGCACCTGCATGGCGGGGATGATCCTTTGTAATGGCTTGAAGGATTTCGGTAGCCTCTCCGAGTTTTTTGTCTCTAAGAAGCAGACGGGCTTTCAGCAGGCTGGCACGCAGGTTGCCCCTGTCTTTTTCGAGTACTTTATCAATGAGCTTTCGGGTTTCCTCTAACTTACCCGTGTCCATGTAAAGAGACGCAATGGCATTTTGGATCTCAAGGTTTTCGGGCTGCAATTCCATGGCCTTGTTCATCCATGTCAAGGCACGCTCGCCATCTTTTTGAGAAGCATAAAAGGCGCTGAGGGTCATCTTCGGCGCGACCTGCTCGGGCGCCCGCTCGGCCATTTTGAGGTAAGTGCTCTCGGCTGCCTTCAGGTCGCCGCGGCGCATATAAAAGCTGCCCAGTTGACCGAGCAGGGCTATGTTTTCCTCGTTTTTGGCAA
>JAQYWL010000450.1 GCA_030145035.1 Desulfobacteria bacterium
GCTCCCGAACGTTGCCTGGCCAATCGTAGTGAAGCAAGGATTCCAAGGCATCATCGGTAAAGCCTTCCACCTCCCGCCCGAACCGGCGATTCAATTCCCGAATGAAGTGCCCGAGCAAGAGAGGGATGTCTTCCTTCCGGTCGCGTAGCGGCGGCAGATGGACCCGTGCCACGTTGAGGCGGTAATAGAGATCATTCCTGAACCTTCCCTTTGTCATTAATTGCTCCAGGTCCTGATTTGTAGCCGAGATGACCCTGACGTCCAGAGGAATGCTCCTTTTCCCTCCTACGCGGTAGAACTCCTTGCTCTCAATTACCCGGAGAATCTTCGCCTGCGCATAAGGGCTCATATCGCCGATCTCATCGAAAAAAACGGTTCCCCCATCGGCGAGCTTCAACTTGCCCCTGTATGCAGAATATGCCCCTGTGAAGGCCCCTCGTTGGTATCCGAACAGTTCGCTTTCTACCAGGCTCTCTGGCAGGGCGGAGCAGTTGATACAGACAAAGGGCTTCTTGTGCCTGGAGCTTTTCCGGTGGATGAGTTCGGCAGCCAGTTCCTTCCCGGTGCCGGTTTCCCCGGTGATAAGGGCCGTGCTGTCCGTCGTGGCAACATTTAGGAGGTAAGCCTTGATCTCCCTCATCGGGGTGCTGTTGCCGATCATAGTGTTGTCGATGTGAATTTCCGGAAGGCATGTTTCATGATCCGAGAGGTTTCGGTTGACACTTGCCATCAATTCTTCGTACGAGAAGGGTACTTTGAAATAATCATTGACCCCTGCCCTGAGGGCGGCAATCACCCGGTCTTCAGAGCTGTTTCTGGTAGCAAGGATTATCGGGATTTTTTTGTCCTGTTGGCGGATCTGCTCTGCCACCTTCAGTCTATCCCCGCTACTGTTTCCAGAAAAGCCTATGATGACAAGATCCGGTTTCCTGCTTTGACAAAATCGAAAGACATGGGTTTTGTCTGGGACATCGATGACCTCAAACCCATGGCGAAGCAACCGTCCTTTCAGATCTTGACGCAAAATCTTATCCCCTTCAGCGATCAAGATTGTTGGGTTCTTCATGGGTTACCTGCCTGGTAAAAGTCAGGCGACATCTATTGCTACGTTAGACAGGATTTACCCCGGTACGGTCGTTCCTCTCTCCGAGGCGTAGGCTCTCCGAGCCGGAGGCCCTGCGGGGCGGGCACGATCTGATGCCCCGGTGAAGTAGGCTGTGCCACTGCACCCCAGTACGATGGTTCCCACCTACGGGGCAGGCGGGGTAAAGATTTTCTTTTTAAGGGTTTTCTCCATGTGAATCACCCGTGATGAGGGTCAGTCGTAGGAATTTTCCGCCATAGGCGGATAGAAGTTCAAGGACGTGTTAATTACCGTGTGCAAAAATCATGCGAGCTAGGAGCATTTGGAGCATTTAGAGCATTTGCCTCTAACTTCATATACTTGGTTCACGTTGCACCAGAATCCCCATCCAAGAAAGTGGGCATCCAAGGTTATACGTTGGAAAAAAAATGCCACTTTTGAGCAATAAAATTCATAGGGCAAATTGGAAAAGACCAGGTACGGCAAAGGGAGGTTGGTGTGAGCTGTAGCATTGGATTATGGAAATATTGACCGTAACCGTTCACGGCATTCTATTCACCGCTGAGAACGCTGACCCGCCTGCCAGCGCCAGGCAAACCGGGCAGCTTCAATGCTGGCACCCACCTGCCAGCGCCACGCAGGCCATGGAGTCTACATCCTATCACCCGCCCGCCTGCCAGCGCCACGCTCGCGGAGCAACTGGAATGTCAGCACACATGGCAATGGCGGGCAGGTCTCCGGCAATGGGGGGGCAGGTGGGTGGCAATGGCGGGCAGGTCGCCAGGGTTAGTGTGTATCAGGCATCCCAGCAGCCGGGGCAATGGCGGGCAGGGATCGCTGAGTGTGAAAACAAAGCATTTCTTGAATTTGTGTTCTCTCTGCGTCCTCTGCGGTAACGTATTATACCGAAAGGATGATCACGGCCTAATCTAGCTTGTTCATATTTGTGATGATTCCTTCATCACTACATTCTATGGTTACGTGTTGCCCTTCGCCAAAAGCTTCCAGGTTTATGTCTGAACCTGCTTTTAGACTCATCCTCTCGCCAGACTCATATTTTACCTCAACCATGCCTGTATCAGCCTGGATAGCCAAAATGGAGCCCTTTATCGTCTTTGTTGCCTCTATGTCCTGGCTCGAGACCGGCACGCTGGCAAAAGAGATCATAAAAAGCACAGCGCCCATTAGAAGAATACATTTTTTCAACATGGTTCTTTTCATTTTTTTCCTCCTTCATTCTATTCAGGGAAGCCTCTGGATTGTCTCTCTTTGGGCCACCGATTTGATCTTTCATTTTGGGCTTACAGATTTGCCCCTCACATACAGTAGGATCACCTCCTTTTCACATTTATCTTAGACGGGATCGACACGATTTGAGGAATTTTTTGCAACTTTATTAGATTCCAATATTTGTAATTGCGGCAAAGCCCTATTAGCTTTAATTTAGCAAGCGATGTGCCAAATAAAATTGGTCACCTATTCATTTGATTTTAAAGGCTTTTTTGTATGGAGTCGGATTTTGGAGGAAATTTTATGAGGGGAAATCCCTACGGAATGCCAAGGGAAATTTCAAAAGATGGGTCTAACTACTTGTAGATTTCATATTTCTATCTGTAGGGTATCTCCTACATCGTGGTAAAATACATTAAATTTCAGCTCTTAGCCCTAAATCGAGCAAATCCTTGAACGAAGTCTTATCGGTAAAGTCGATACACCGTTCTGAAATTGCCTCTTTTGTAAGTGGATATTCGCCCTCTCGCTCAATCGATTTGACTAAGGCCAGAAAGTTCCTGGCCATGTGTTGGTGGGGATTTAAAGTGCAGAGCATCTTCCTGGATGTCGTGCCCTGCTGCGGTTCATGCCTTCGCCCATACTTCAGGCGGTTAAGGATTCTGTATGCAAGGGAGTCAAAGAAGCAAGCCGGGATGCCCGCCCATTTGTCAATGGCCCTGATAAGATCAAGATCCATGGGTTGAGGTGCTAATCGAACAGGATGCGTGCAATATCGTTGTAGAACACAAAGATCATAAGCAGAATCAGAACGAAGATGCCAACCTGTTGCGCCACTTCCCGCGTCTTGAGGTTGAGGGGCCTGCGGCTTACGGCTTCGATCAAAAAGAACAGAAGGTGTCCTCCGTCCAGGACCGGGATCGGCAGCAGGTTGATTATACCCAGGTTGACACTCAACAGGGCTATAAAAAAGATCAGATTGATGATGCCGGCCTCGGCCTGTTGTCCTGCCAACTGGGCAATCATGATCGGACCGCCGAGGGTCTTGGCCGAAATGGTACCGGTAATGATCTTTCCGATGGCCAATACCGTGAGTTTGGCAATCTGCCAGGTCTGCAACACCCCCTGAGTCGCGGACTGAAAGGGGTTGAGTCGCCGTACAGTAACGGCCCCGGAAGCCGTTAGTCCTATGACATATTTCTCAACCTGTTCTCCAAACAGATCCCGGGAAGAAAGCAGTTTGGGGACCACCTTCACCAGGACGGTCCTCTCGTCTCGTAATATTTCGATACGCAGGGGACGACCACTACTTTGCCTGATCAGGTCTGCCATCTCTTCCCATCGCGTTACCGGTTTGGCGTCAATAGATACAACACGGTCCCCCGGGCGAATACCGCCCTTATGAGCAGGCATCCCCTCTTGAACTTCTCCCACCTCCGGCTTCATAATCGGCAGGCCGGAGACCTGAAAGAATACAAAAAAGATTGCCACCGATAGCAGCACATTAAATACCGGACCTGCCAGGACGATCAGGCTTCGTTTGAAAAGGCTCTTATGTAAGAAGGACAAGGGGAGAAGCGATTCGTCCAGTTCCTTTCCCGGCGATTCCCCTACCATTTTCACGTATCCACCAAGCGGAATCGCTGAGATCAGGTACTCAGTCATCCCGATCTTCTTGCCAACGATTCTGGGACCAAATCCCAGAGAAAACTTCTCCACCCCAACGCCCATCAGTTTTGCCAAAAGGAAATGGCCAAACTCGTGCACGAAGATCAGGACACCGAGTACAATGGCAAACGAAATAATGTTGGTACTCATACCTGCCCGCCATTGCCAGGCTCGCTGGCACCTAAGCTGTATACTGTGGGTGGCGACGGCAGGCGGGCAACTTCCTCGGCCGTGCGGCGCGCCCAGGCTGCCGCCTCCAGGATATCCGAAAGCCCCGGGTCGGAAACCGGTTCGTGTCTACTCATCACCTGTTGAACCGCTTCCCCAATACGCCTCAACCCGATGCGGTGGTTCAGGAAGGCATATACTGCCACTTCATTCGCAGCACTTAACACGGCAGGCATGGTCTCTCCGATCCTGCAGGCTTCAAGGGCCAGAGCAAGACAGGGGAACTTTGCCAGGTCCAGCTCCCGAAAGGTAAGAGAACCTATGTCAACAAAATCAGGCACGGGCAGCCCGAGGGGAAGTCGCTCGGGATAGGACAGGGCATAAGCAATCGGTACCCTCATGTCAGGCAAACCGAGCTGGGCTATCACAGAACCATCCCGATAGACCACCATTGAATGGATCACACTTTCTGGGTGGATCATCACCTGGATAAGCTCCAAAGGCATGTCAAAGAGCCATCTTGCTTCAATGACCTCAAGTCCCTTGTTCATTAGCGTGGCCGAGTCTATCGTAATCTTTGGACCCATCTTCCATGTAGGATGACAAAGGGCCGTCTCCGGGGTAATCCCGTCAAGATCTTCTGTTGATTTATCCAGAAAAGGCCCCCCGGATGCCGTAAGGATGATCTGCTCGAGGTCTTGCCTGCGGTGTCCGGCAAGACACTGAAAAATGGCACTGTGCTCGCTGTCTACGGGGATGATTGAGACCCCCTTTTTTCGGGCAGTGCCCATCACAAGCTCCCCCGCCATCACAAGGCTCTCCTTATTGGCAAGGGCAACGGACTTGCCCGCCTCTATCGCAGCCATAGTAGGCAGGAGGCCGGCTGAGCCCACCATGGCCGAAACCACAAGATCAGCCGAAGTCAGCGTTGCGGCAGCTCTATACCCATCAAGACCGTGCAAGATTTCTAAACGCCTTGCGCCCATGACCATCCTTTTGAGCTGGCCTGCCAGATCCTCATCCAGCACCACGGCCACCTCAGGGGTGAAACGCATGACCTGTTCGGCCAGGAGCCCTACATTTCGACCTGCTGCCAGGGCCGCAACCGAGAATCGCTCCGGAAACTGGTCCACCACGCGCAAGACATTCCTGCCGACTGAACCAGTAGACCCAAGTATAGAGAGACGTTTCATTTATATAAAGTTCTCTCGCCCGCTCCTTGCAGTCGCTTGAGCACACAGAGATCGCAGAGATGATTCTTTAGCTTGGTGGGCTCTGTGAGAGATAAAAACATGTACCCTACGACAAGACATATGTCTTAAAATAATAGAGCGCTGGTGCTGCAAAAAGTAAGGCATCGATCCGGTCCAGGAAGCCTCCGTGTCCCGGAAAGATACTTCCGGAGTCCTTCAGGCCGACCGAGCGTTTCAACATCGATTCAACCAGATCACCTGTCTGCCCCAAGGCCCCCATGACCATAATCAAAGCAATCCAGAAACCCCAGCCAAACTCGGGAAAGCAGCATTGCTTAAATAAGGAACCGACCAAGAGATTGGCCGCCAATCCGGCTACTGCCCCCTCAACGGTCTTACCAGGGCTTATTCTCGGCGCAAGCTTATGCCGGCCAAAGGCCCTTCCAACGTAATAGGCAGCCGTGTCCCCAGCGATTATAACTGCCATGAGAAAAAATGTCCACATCACCCCCTGATTCCAATCCCGGATCAGTATCAGGTGGCCCAGCAAGAAGGGGATATAAATAAGGCCTGTGACTTGCTTGTAAAGCATTTCCGGCACTGAAGTCTGTGGGTCGAACCGTGCCAGGCAGATCATGGCAGAGCCGATGAAGGCCAGGACCAGCAAGGCAGGGACTACCACCAAACCGTCCCTATAAAAAGAGGCTAGCATGGCCAGACCAAGGACCAACCCTGGCGCTTTTATGGCCATCGTCTCCCGGGACAGAACCAGGGCGTAGTATTCCAACAGGCTCACTGCTGCCGCCAGTGCCACAAGCAGGGCAAAACAGGTTCGGCCCCCCTTCCCTATCAACAAGACCAGCAGTGGCAAAAGCACCAATGCCGTAAGCCATCGTTTTAAATGCGAAGACATCATCAAGCTTAGCTACGCTTCGCTTCGCAATTGGAGTACTCCATCACTCCCCTCCGAGGCGCTTTCTTGATCTGGGCACCCGTCATCCCAAACCGACGCTCACGCTTTTGGTAATCGTGCAGGATCCGGACCAATTCCTCCCTTCTAAAATCGGGCCAGAGGGTGTGGGTGACACAAATCTCTGTGTAGGCAATCTGCCAGAGCAAGAAGTTGCTGATTCGCATCTCACCACTGGTTCGAATCAGAAGATCCGGATCCGGCATTTCCCGCGTATAAAGATAATTCGAAAAAACCGCTTTTGTTATCTCCTCGGGTTGAAGGCGGCCGGCTAGAACCTCGGCTGCGATCTTTCGAGCCGCAGCGACAATCTCATCCCGCCCCCCGTAGCTCAAGGCCAGGTTGAGAATCATGCCCCGGTTTTCTCGAGTCATATCCATGACCTCCTGAAGTACCTTCACAACATCACCCGGGAACCTTTTGATCTGGCCAATAGCATTCAGACGGATGCCGTTTTCCATCATTTCGGCCGCCTCTGACCTGAGAAACCCTTTCAACAGGCTCATAAGTGCCGAGATTTCTTGCCGGGGCCGCTGCCAGTTTTCGGTTGAAAACGCATAGAGGGTCAGAACCTCTATCCCGATCTCACGGCAGGCTCGCACAATGTCTCGGACCGACTCAGCACCTTCCCGGTGACCTCTGATCCGGTTCAGGGAACGTTTCTTGGCCCAACGGCCGTTGCCATCCATGATAATGGCGATATGTCGGGGGAGTGACTCGGGTCGTAAGGAAGGAATATCAGAATTCAATGATCTCTTTCTCTTTTTCCTGGCAGGTCTGGTCAACTAATCGTATGTAATCGTCTGTAATTTTCTGCACCTTGTCTTGACCACTGTAAAAATCATCCTCTGAGATTTCACCATCCTTCTTCATGCCTTTGAGAAGCTCATTGGTGTCCCGGCGGATATTGCGGATGGATACCTTATGCCCCTCAGCTATCTTACGAACTACCCTGACAAGCTCTCTTCGCCGCTCTTCGGTAAGCGGCGGTATAGGAACACGGATGAGATTGCCGTCGTTCATGGGGGTAAGCCCCAGCTCCGAGTTGAGAATCTCCTTTTCAATCTCGGAAATGACCGACTGATCCCAGGGCTGAATAACGATAAGTCTGCTCTCTGGAACAGACAAGGAGGCTATCTGATTCAAGGGGGTGGGTGTTCCATAATAGCTTACCTTTATCCCCTCAAACAGCGCAAGGGAAGCTCGGCCGGTGCGGATCTTTTTAAATTCATTCTTTAAGGCATCAATCGGCTTACCCATCCTCTCCCGGGCATCATCATAAAGTGAATCAATCATCCTCTGATGCCTCCTTTATTCGAGTTCCAATATTTTCCCCGCAAACAACTCGTCTAAGATTCCCTTTTACTCTGAGGTTGAAGACAATTACAGGAAGCCTGTTGTCCATTGCCAGCGAAACAGCAGTTGAATCCATAACCTTCAGTTGCCGCTTGAGGACTTCAAGATAGGTAACATTATCCATCTTTTTTGCACTGGCATCCACGACCGGGTCAGCATCATAAATGCCGTCCACCTTAGTCGCCTTCAAGAGCACTTCTGCATCAATTTCCTGGGCCCTCAGGGCCGCTGCGGTGTCAGTAGTGAAATAAGGATTGCCGGTTCCAGCAGCAAAGATCACGGCCCGCCCCTTTTCCAGATGCCTGATAGCCCGCCTGAGGATATACGGTTCAGCGACGGCACACATCTCGATAGCCGTCTGGACCCGGGTCTGAACACCCCTTTTTTCAAGGGCGTCCTGGAGGGCAATACTATTGATGACAGTGGCTAACATGCCGATATGGTCCGCCGAGGTGCGGTCCATGCCGTAGGAACTGGCTGTCACGCCGCGAAAAATATTCCCACCACCGATAACCAGGGCGATCTGGACCCCGAGATCGTAAACCGATCGAACCTCGCCGGCAATATAGTTAATCATCTCAGGGTTTATGCCAAAACTTTGATCACCCATCAAAGTCTCCCCGCTGAGCTTAGCCAAAATTCTCTTGTACTTCGGAGCTGGCATATTATTTGCGCCACCTAGAATGTCGTAGATCCGTCTCTGCGGCAATGGAGTGTTGGAGTACTGGAGTACTGAGAATGACGGTGGAAGAATTACTTTTTTTGTAAACCCATCACTCCAATACCCCAATCGGGGCGAAGCCCCTTGTTTTTACTCTCCTCCCAACTGATAACGGACAAATCGTCTCACACTGATGTTCTCACCCATCTTCGCAACAATATCATGAATCAGGTCCTGTATGGTGATCTCCGGGTCCCTAATATACTGTTGTTCCTGAAGACATGATTCCTTATAGAACTTCTCCATTTTGCCCTGGACGATCTTATCCAGTATCTTTTCCGGTTTTCCCATCTCTGTGGCCTGTGCCCTGTAAATCTCTTCTTCCCGCTGTAAGACTTCCTCAGGGATATCCTCTCTGCGGATGCCAAGGGGTTTGGTCGCCGCAATGTGCATGGCCAAATTCTTGACAAACGTTTTGAACTCATCGGTCCTGGCCACAAAATCGGTCTCGCAGTTCACTTCCACAAGGGCACCCATCTTGCCGCCAGTGTGGATATATGAATATATCAAGCCCTCGGAGGTTTGCCGCCCGGAACGCTTTAAGGCCGTGGCCAGTCCCTTCTTGCGAAGAAAATCGACCGCCTGTTCCATGTCTCCGCCCGCTTCCTTCAAGGCCTCTTTACAACCCATAACGCCCGCATTTGTCCTTGTACGCAGCTCCTTAATCATCTGGGCACTGATTTCTGCCATTTACAACTCCTCTGGCACCTCATCACCTGCATCTTCATCGGTTTGGTCGGATGCGGGGGCTTTTCTTTTAATAACTTCCACAATGGGACCGTCTGAGCCATCAGAAATGACGGCCATTTCGTCTGGCCCAGCCACAGCCCCTGCTTCGACAGCCGCCTTGTCTGCCTCGGCCTGAAGACGCTCTTCCATACGCTCACGACCCTCGATGCAAGCATCGGCTATTCGTGAAGTCATCAGTCGGATGGCCCTAATGGCGTCGTCATTGCCTGGGATAATATAGTCTATTTCGTCCGGATCACAATTGCTATCTACAATGGCCACAATAGGTATGCCAAGCCGTCTTGCTTCACGGACCGCAATGTTTTCATTCTTGGGATCCACAATAAACAAGGCCGCGGGCAGTCTTTCCATGTCACTGATCCCCCCAAGGTTATTTTCAAGCTTTGCCCTTTCTTTGTCCAGTCTCAGCCCCTCCTTCTTGGGAAAGCGATTGACACTCCCATCGGCAAAAATGCCTGTGAGATACTTGAGCCTTTCGATCCCTTTCTTTATGGTCTGAAAATTTGTGAGCATCCCCCCCAGCCAGCGATTGTGCACATAGAACATTTCGCACCGGTTGGCCTCTTCATAGATGGAATCGCGAGCCTGTTTCTTGGTTCCTACAAAGAGAACCGATTCGCCACTTGCAACTGTGTCCACAACAAACTCGTAGGCCGTTTTGAACATCCTGACCGTTTGCTGCAAATCAATGATATAGATCCCGTTGCGGGCACCAAAAATGTAAGATTTCATCTTGGGATTCCACCGTCTGGTCTGGTGACCAAAATGGACACCCGACTCGAGCAACTGCTTCATGGTAATGTAAGACATAGTTTCCTCCATTGTTTTCGGTTGTTCCGAAACCTTCGCAAAAAGGGACGCTTTGCAAAGGTCCCGTTCCTCCGCTCTTGTCTTCCCCCCTTTCCACTTCTCGTGGCCTCAGCCCTCGAAGCACCAGAAAAAGGGTCCAAGAACGTGTGTATTTCTAAAAAGGTTTTTGTTAACACACGATACGTAAGCTTGCAACACAATTTTGTGCCCGTATCACTCCATCACTCCGTTTTTCTTGCTGTTGCCTTTGTCCTCACGACCCGATCGTGACCGCTGTAGTCCTTGATGACAGTCCAATCACCATAAGCCCCGGAGCCTGCAATCAGCTTCTCGACCGCGGCCCATTGGTCGTGACCAATCTCAAAAAGGAGCCACCCCCCCGGAACCATGTGGTCTGAGGCCTCTTTAATGATAAGCCTGATTGCCTCCAGCCCGTCCGGCCCACCCAAAAACGCCTCCCGAGGCTCATATTGGGTAATTTCGGGTGGAAGCACCTTAAACTCATGACTCGAAATGTAAGGGGGATTCGAGACGATCACATCAAAATAGCGCCCCAGGTCACGGACTGGATCGAACCAGTTCCCCTGTAAAAACGTGATGGCCTTGTCGAGTCCGCGCATTCGAGCGTTATCCAGGGCCACGGCCAGGGCCTTTTCCGAGCGATCAACTGCATAAAAGGTGTGGCCTGGCCGTTCGGAGGCTATGGCAAGGACAATAGCCCCTGAACCGGTCCCAAGGTCCAGGATTCTCAAAGGTGCTGGTGCTGGTGCTGGTGCTGGTTCCGGCGGTACGATCGTGAAGGCAGTCTCCACAAGGGTCTCGGTCTCAGGCCTCGGTATCAGGACATCAGATGTCACCTTCAGATCCACAGACCAGAACTCTTTTTTACCAACAATGTAGGCGACTGGTTCTCTTTGAATACGTCTTTGGATGAATCCTTTGAAAAGCTCAAGCTCGTGGGATTCAAGAGGGCGATCGTACTGGACATAGAGATCTACCCGCCCAATACCTAAGGTATGAGCCAAAAGCATTTCGGCAGCAGCCCGTGACTGCTCAATGTCGTGGGATTTGAAGTAGGTTGTGGTCCACTTGAGGAGTTTCAGAATGGTCCAGGTCTCAGGCAGCATGCCTCGATTCTGCCTCAGCATCCTGAATGGCAAGGGCCTGATAGTTGGTTATAAGGCTATCGATGATCTCTCCAATATTGCCCTGGAGAATATTTTCAAGTTTATACAGCGTAAGCCCAATACGGTGGTCTGTGACACGGCTCTGGGGAAAGTTGAATGTCCTGATCCGCTCGCTGCGGTCACCGCTTCCCACCTGGCTCCTGCGATCTGCCGAAATTTTTTCGTTCTGCTCGGAAACCATCTTATCATATAAGCGAGCACGCAGTACCTTCATCGCCTTGGCCCTGTTCTTGTGCTGTGACTTTTCATCCTGACAGCTTACCACTAATCCTGTGGGAAGATGGGTAATGCGTATGGCTGAGTCCGTGGTGTTAACGCTCTGCCCTCCGGGCCCGGTGGAGCGAAATACATCCACTCTGATCTCATCGGGATCAATCTTGACATCCACATCTTCTGCCTCAGGCAAAACAGCTACGGTCACGGCCGAGGTGTGTATCCTGCCTTGTGATTCCGTGACCGGCACCCGCTGCACCCTATGGGTGCCGCTTTCGTATTTCAGGCGACTATAAGCCCCTCTGCCCTGCACCAGGGCAATGATCTCCTTGAGACCGCCAACGCCCGTCACATGTTTGCTCAAGACCTCTACCTTCCAACCAAGACTGTCGGCATATTTGCTGTACATCTGAAAAAGATCTGCGGCAAAGAGTCCGGCCTCTTCACCACCTGTGCCGGCCCTGATCTCCAGGACAATATTCTTCTCATCGTTGGGATCCCTTGGGACGAGGAGCCACTTTAATTCCCGCTCCAGTCTTTCCGAACGCTCGTACAGCTGCTGGAGATCTTCACTTGCCAGCTCCTTGATATCCTCGTCACTGTCCTTCAAAAGATCCTTGGATTCTCTGATATATTCGGCCACCTGTTTGTACTCACGATAAGCGGAAACGATCTTGCTCAAATCCGCATGTTCCTTTGTGTACTTCCTGTAGGCATCTTGATCTTTTATCACATCGGGATCGCTCAAGAGCTTCTCGATCTTCAAAAACCGTTCTTCTACACCTGTTAGTTTGTCAAACATATGCATTTCCCGTACGCGTTCACGGCCTCTTTCGTCCTGCTCCAAAATTCGTCATTCTCAATAGAAAAACGGAGTAAACTGTTACCATTCCCCTTACCCCGGCTGAGCTTGGTCTCCTCACCCCAGGCCGCCAACTGCTCGGCTCTGTCCATGCAGTGCCCTGTTCAGGGCTGCCAGGGCTACCTCAAGTTGGTCGTCGCTGGGCTCACGCGTGGTCAGTTTCTGCATCCACAGGCCCGGCAAAATCGCCAACCGGATCAGGCCCCGGTCCATGTTCCCGCTGCTGAATCTGATCATTTCATAGGCCAAGCCAGCAATGGGAAACATGAACAGTACCTTCATAACAATTGCAATCATCTGGTTCATGACACCAGGCACGTCATGCAAGGTCGGTACAAACGGAAATACAATCGAAAAGAAAAAGATGCTTATCAGAAGCACGACCAATATGAAGGCAGTACCGCATCTCGGATGAAGGGTTGAAAATTTCTTGGCGTTCTCAACCGTCAGGGCCTCCCCTGCTTCATAGGCATAAACCGACTTGTGCTCTGCACCATGGTATTCAAAGATTCGCCTAATCTCCTTGAAAAGCGAGATGAGCCAGACATAGCCGAGGAAAATCATGATCTTCACAGCCCCATCGATCAGATGAAAAAGGAGGTGCTCAACCCCCAGCCTTACACCAAATAAACGGCCAACGAGTCCACTGATCATATGAGGCAAAACCACAAACAGGACAACCCCCGCCCCGAGTCCTACAAAGATTGTGAAAAACAGGGCCCACTCTCCCAGTGATTCATCCTGTTCCTCCAAGGCCTGATTGGCTGAAAAGGTCAGTGCCTGCATGCCGTTGATCAGGGCTTCAAGGATGATAAGGCTGCCCCTGAGAAAAGGCCATTTAAGAAACGACCATCGCTCAGACAGGGAACGCCATCTGTCCTCCTTAATCAAGATCTCGCCGTTTGGACGACGCAGTGCAATAGCCAGGCTCTTCGGCGCCCTCATCATCACGCCCTCAATCACAGCCTGACCGCCGACATGGATGTCGTTATGTTTTGTCTTGAAGACCATACGCGCCGAACAAAGGGCTTCCCCAC
Source organism: Desulfobacteria bacterium (assembly GCA_030145035.1). Classification (GTDB taxonomy): domain Bacteria; phylum Desulfobacterota; class Desulfobacteria; order Desulfobacterales. The sequence goes on from JAQYWL010000450.1 coordinate 13,250, forward strand.
AATTGGATTATGGGAGCAATTGACTATTGACTATTGTCGATTGACTATTGACTATTGCAGGTTCATAATTCTTTCTCGTATCTACAATCTACAATCTTCAATCTTCAATTATTCCGGGCCTCAAACTTAGCATACTTTCTGCGGAATCGCTCAATACGCCCGGCTGTATCAACCAGTTTCTGTTTGCCCGTAAAAAAGGGGTGGCATTTGGAGCAGATTTCAACCCTGATATCCTTCTTGGTGGACCCTACCTCCACCACATTGCCGCATGCACAGCGAACCGTGGTTTGAAAATACTCAGGATGGATGCCTTTCTTCATGTCAAGCCTCCGTGGGTTGTTATTCGTTAGCTGTTCATCGAGTCCAAAAAATCTTTATTATCTTCGGTCCCTTTTATTTTTTCAAGCAAAAACTCCATACTGTCTACCGGATTCAAGGATGCCAGCAGTTTTCTCAAAATCCAAGCCCTGTTCAATACATCTGGCTCAAGCAGTAGCTCCTCTTTCCGCGTCCCTGACCGATTGATGTCGATGGCAGGAAAGATACGCTTGTCCGATAGCTTTCGGTCCAACTGCAGCTCCAAGTTGCCGGTCCCCTTGAACTCTTCAAAGATGACTTCATCCATTCGACTTCCGGTGTCAACCAGGGCTGTGGCAATGATCGTAAGGCTTCCACCCTCCTCAATATTACGGGCAGCACCAAAAAAGCGTTTCGGACGATGCAGCGCATTGGAATCGACCCCACCTGAAAGTATTTTGCCACTCGGAGGCACCACCGTGTTGTAAGCACGGGCAAGGCGGGTAATACTGTCTAAGAGAATGACTACATCTCGTTGATGTTCCACCAGGCGTTTGGCCTTCTCAAGCACCATTTCCGCCACCTGGACATGCCTCTGGGGGGGCTCATCAAAGGTAGAACTGATCACTTCAGCATCCACCGAACGCTCCATGTCGGTCACCTCTTCTGGTCGCTCGTCAATGAGTAAAACGATCAGCACAATTTCTTTGTGGTTGGCATTAATGCTATTGGCAATGTCTTGCAGCAACATGGTCTTGCCTGTCCGCGGGGCCGAGACGATCAGGCCCCTCTGGCCAAACCCAATGGGTGTCAACAGGTCCATAATCCGCACGCAATAGTTGTCTGGTCCCCTTTCAAGGGCGATCTTTCTGTCTGGATAGAGGGGGGTTAGATTATCAAAGAGAATCTTTTCCCGTGATTTCTCGGGGTCCTCATAGTTTACTGCCTCCACCTTCAGCAGGGCAAAATATCGCTCGCTATTCTTGGGCGGCCGAATCTGTCCCGACACCGTGTCACCAGTACGAAGGCTAAAACGCCGGATCTGGGAAGGTGAAATGTAAATGTCGTCAGGGCCCGGCAGATAGCTGTAGTCGGGCGCCCTCAGAAAGCCGAAGCCGTCAGGTAGTATTTCAAGTACACCCTCACCATAAATCAGGCCGTTTTTCTCTGTCTGGGCCTGGAGAAGGGCAAAAATCAACTCCTGCTTTCGCATACCAGAGGCACCTTCGATCCTAAATCCTTTGGCCATTTTGGTCAGTTCGACTACTTTTTTGGCCTTTAGCTCTACTAGGTTCATTGAATCATCTTCCTTTGAATCGATTGGATAAGTTTTGAAGCACCCATTATGTTGGGTTTTGCCCTTCTGTTATCGAGGGAGCCAGGGTTGTCATACGTTGTAGGTTGGGTTGAGGTACGAAACCCAACATAATGGGTGAACGGGCTCAACCCAACCTACGAGATGTGTGGATGGAGGCGGACCTACGCTATGAGCGCAAAGGTTGCGCCTGACGGCTTGAAAACATCACACTTCGTGTCCATATGGATAGTATAAACTGATTGCCAAAAGAGCTATGACTTCAATACGTTGTAGAATTTCCGAGACACAATATTAGCACACTCTATGGAAATATGGCTGGTTCCTCTTATTGAAAATAATGGGGATAAGTGGCAGTGTCTTTCAGGTTACGCTCTATTGCATGCGGAAATTATTGAGTATTTCCTCTTATGCTCTCCCAGGAAGGTCTTATTATAAATAAATATTATAACACATTCCTCAATGTGTCAACCCTTTTCAAGCACCTCTTGTTATTTTCCTGTAGATTTTCCTGACGGCAACCTCCATCTCCTTGAGTGGTCCCCGGTTTTTCACGACATAGTCAGCATATGGTCGCTTCTTTTCAACTGCCATCTGGATGCCCAGCAGGGCCTCGGCCTCTGCTGCAGATGAACCGTCACGGGCCATCAACCGGCTCTTTTGTACATCCGAACCGGCTTCAACCAGGACCACCACGTCAAACCGGTCTTGAATCCCGAGTTCGATGAGAAGGGGAACCTCCACTACCACAACGGCGTCTTCGTGTCGAGATTCGATGGCAGCAACCTTCTCCTCAAAAAGTCTGAATATCTCAGGGTGGGTCAGCCTCTCCAGCACCTTGCGCACCTGAGCATCTCTTGTAATGATCTCTCTGAGCTTCCTTCGATCCAGGCTGCCGTCGGCTCTCAGTATACCTTTGCCAAAGTGATCCGCGATGGCCTCAAGAATCGGTGAATCACGCTTTACGGCCTCACGGGCCAACTCATCCAGGCTAATAACATGGGCACCCAGTCGTCCAAAACAATCGCAGACCACTGTTTTACCAGCGCCTGCGCCGCCAGTCACTGCAACTTTCAGGATCACTTCCTGTTTTCAGGCCTCAGAGAGCGTACGGCAGCACCGGCTTGCCACATCTCCGAATTTTTCATCTCATCCAATTCTTTTCTGAGCCTTTCACTATAGTCCGGCGCACTATTGGCTTCCAGCACAATCTTTGTCTCTTCTCCCGAGACCACGCGCCCGTAAAGCTCCTCAAAAACCGGTGTGACCGCTTCGCGGAATCTGTGCCTCCAATCGAGTGCTCCTCTCTGGGCCGTGGTGCTGCAGTTGGAATACATCCAGTCCATTCCGTTTTCAGCCACAAGGCGAATAAGACTCTGGGTCAGTTCTTCTACCGTCTCATTAAACGCCTCGCTGGGACTGTGTCCATGTTTCCGCAATACATTATACTGGGCCTCAAAGATACCCTCCAGGCAACCCATGAGGACCCCACGTTCTCCAGTAAGATCGCTGTAAACCTCTTTTTCAAAGGTAGTGGGGAAAAGGTACCCGGAGCCGATGGCTATCCCAAGCGCAAAGGCTCTGTCTTTTGCCCGGCCCGTGAAATCCTGGAAGACCGCATAACTGGCGTTGATGCCGCTTCCATCCAGAAAATTCAGTCGCACATTCCTTCCGGAACCCTTTGGGGCAACGAGAATCACATCAAGATTGTCCGGCGGAACTACGCCGGTCTGGTCGCTGTACACAATGGAAAACCCGTGGGAGAAATAGAGGGCATCGCCCTCCTTCAGGCACGGCTTGATCTTCGGCCAGGCCATCATCTGGCCGGCATCAGATATGAGATACTGGACGACGGTGGCCCGCTCGGCTGCCTCTTCCAGTGAAAAGAGAGTCTCGCCCGGGACAAAACCGTCCGCTATAGCCTTTTCCCAGGATTTCCCCCCCTTGCGTTGTCCTACGATGACCGAAACCCCATTGTCTTTCATATTCAACGCCTGAGCAGGACCCTGCACCCCATAGCCCAGTACTGCCACGGTTTCATTGGCCAATACCTCTTTGGCCTTCTCCAGAGGAAATTCTTCCAAAGTCACCACGTTCTCCAAAACACCTCCAAAGTCGATCCTTGCCATAGTGATTCTCCTTATAAAATCGCTACGCGATTTGATATAACGCGGCTTCGCCGCTCGAAAATTAGTTTTGTTATGACTCAGGACAGGTGCCATGGACAAACTTGTTTGTCCGTGGCACCATAGGTATTGAGAATAGGGTATAGTTCAACCAAATCGGAAACTTACTTACAATCCATTACTTTTTCTCCCGGCCCAGGGCAATGGCCCCTGTGCGGGCGATCTCCTTGACCCCCATAGGTCTTAAGAGGCTCAGGATGGCCGCAAGCTTATCTGCCGTGCCCGTCACCTCGACGGTATAGTGGGTCGGACTCACATCAACCACATTGCCTCTGAATATGTCGACAGCCCTCAAGATCTCCGCCCTGTAATCTGCCTTGGCTTGAACTTTAATCAAGGCCATTTCCCGCTCCACATATTCTGTCCCGGTCAGGTCATACACCTTGATCACATTAATCAGTTTGTTGAGCTGCTTCTTGATCTGTTCAGCGATGACATCGTCTCCCCGTGTCACCAGGGTTATGCGGGAAACAGAGGGGTCTAGGGTCTCTGCAACACAAAGGCTTTCTATGTTGAAACCACGGCCGCTGAACAGACCTACTACCCGTGAAAGGACCCCAGGCTCATTGTCCACCAATAACGATATGGTATGTTTCTGCATAATTCATCTCCGTTCTAAGCCAAAAGCATTTCGGTTATGGATGCCCCCGCAGGAACCATGGGGTATACGCATTCTTCACGAGCCACCCAAAAGTCCATCATTGCCGGCCCGGGGCTCTCAAGTCCTTGCTTAAGGACAGAAACAACCTCTTGCGGCTTAGTGGCCTTCAAGCCCACTGCCCCGTAGGCTTCGGCAAGCTTAGCAAAATCAGGGCCTTGTTCCAGGTCTGTGGCCGTGTAACGCTTTTCATAAAACAGTTCCTGCCACTGCCGTACCATGCCGAGATACCTGTTATTCAAGATAACCACTTTCACCGGCAACCTGTACTGCACGGCAGTTGCCAGTTCCTGGATATTCATCTGAATGCTGCCGTCCCCAGCCACGTCCACTACCAGTTTGTCCGGGCAGGCCACCTGGGCTCCAATGGCGGCAGGCAAACCAAAGCCCATACACCCGAGTCCGCCGGAAGTGATGAAACAGTTAGGGCGATCAAAGTGGTAGTACTGGGCCGCCCACATCTGGTTCTGTCCCACCTCAGTGGTAATGATGGCTTTGCCCTTTGTCAGTTCGTACAACTTTTCAATCACATACTGGGGCTTAATAACGTCCCCCTGTTCATATCTTAATGGCTGGGTGCTTTTCCATTTTTCTATCTGGTCAAACCAGAGCTTGCGGCTTTTCTTGTCTATCTTCACACTCTCCTCGCGGAGTAGCCGGTTAAGCCCCTTTAAAGCGATCTTGCAATCGCCCACGATCGGGATCGTGACGGGAATATTCTTGCTGATAGAAGTAGGATCAATGTCAATATGGATGATCTTTGCATTCGGTGCGAATGTTTCAACCGTGCCGGTCACCCTGTCATCAAAACGCACACCGATGCCAATAAGGAGATCACATGCCCCGATAGCCATGTTAGCCCGGTAGGTACCGTGCATACCCGGCATTCCCAGCCAGAGGGGATCACTTCCCGGAAAGCTGCCAAGACCCATCAGAGAGGCCGTGACAGGAGCGTGCAACTTCCTGGCAAACTCGGTCAGTTCCTTGGATGCCTCCGAAAGAATGACTCCACCACCGGAAAAGACAACCGGTCTTTCGGCTTCCTTTATCAGGTCTATAGCCCGGCGCAATTGTTTAATATTGGGATTATACGTGGGATTGTAGGAAGGCATCCTGGGTTCCGGCAATGGCTTGTATCTTGCCTTACCCTGAGTCACATCTTTTGGAAGATCCACCAGCACCGGGCCCGGGCGGCCTGATCGAGCAATATGGAAGGCCTCCTTTAGCACCCTGGCGAGGTCGTCCGTGCGTTTTACAAGATAATTATGCTTGGTGCAAGGCCTGGTGATTCCTACAATGTCGACTTCCTGGAAGGCATCGTTTCCGATAAGCGCCGTAGGCACCTGGCCTGTCAGTACAACCACCGGAATAGAATCCATATAGGCAGAGGCAAGGCCGCTAACCGTGTTGGTAGCCCCGGGGCCGGTGGTGACCAGACACACGCCCACACTCCCCTTTGCCCGTGCGTAGCCATCTGCTGCATGGGCTGCCCCCTGTTCATGGCGCACCAGGACGTGCTGGATATCCGTCCTGCCGAGTTCGTCAAAAATGTCAATGACAACGCCGCCCGGAAAGCCGAAGATAGTGTCCACACCCTCTTCCTTTAGAACGGCCATGATGATTTGCGCTCCTGTTAGTGTTTTCAATTGTTCTCCTCCTGTAAAGTTTTGGATTGGAGTATTGGAGTGATGGGGTACTGGAGTGATGGGCTTAGAGGAATAGGAGAATATTCTTTTCCGCTTTTACTACCCACTACTCCAGTACTCCAATACTCCAGTACTCACTTGACGATTGCCCCCTCGCCTCCTGAAGACACCGCACGAACGTATCGTGCCATGTATCCCTTAGATATCCTGGACTTAGGGGGACGACATTTTGAAAGCCTCATCTTTATTTCATTTTCCGAAACCTTTAAGGTTATGCGCCGGTTGGGAATATCGATAGCGATCGTGTCCCCATCCTCAACAATGGCAATAGGCCCAGCCTCCATGGCTTCTGGTGAAACGTGTCCTATGGCAGCCCCGCGGGTGCCCCCGGAAAACCTGCCATCTGTAACGAGGGCCACATCAGCGTCAAGGCCCATGCCGGCAATCGCAGAGGTGGGCATCAGCATCTCTCGCATCCCCGGTCCGCCCCTGGGCCCCTCATAGCGGATGATCACCACGTCCCCCTTCTTTATCCTGCCTGCCATGATGGCAGAAGTGGCTTCTTCCTCGCTGTCAAATACGCGGGCCGGACCCACGTGGCGCAGCATCCGCCGCACCACAGCCGATTGTTTCACCACACACCCTGAAGCGGCCAGGTTGCCGAACAGCACGGCAAGGCCCCCTTGCTTATGGTACGGTCTTTCCAGGGGACGAATGACGCTTTTGTCTCTGATCCGGCTATCTTCAATGTTTTCTTTAACCGGTCTACCGGTGACCGTAAGGCAATCGGTATTGATCAACCCCTTGCGAGAAAGTTCCTTCATCACGGCACTCACACCGCCGGCCCGGTCGAGATTCTCCATGTGATGACTTCCTGCCGGACTAAGATTACAAAGGTGAGGTGTCTTCTCGCTCACACGATTGAAGGCATCAAGATCGATTCTGACGCCAGCCTCCAGCCCAATGGCCATCAAATGCAAAACCGTATTGGTAGAACACCCCAGGGCCATATCTACCGCCATAGCATTTGCAAACGCCTTCTCGGTCATGATTTTCCGGGGAGTGATCCTCTTTTTCAGGAGCATCATGATCTTCATCCCTGCCTCTTTGGCCAGGCGTGTGCGAGCGGCCATGACCGCCGGGATCGTCCCGTTTCCGGCTAGACCCATCCCGATGGCCTCAGTCAGGCAATTCATGGAATTGGCCGTGAACATGCCGGCACAAGAGCCGCATGTGGGGCATGCGCTGTCTTCAATATCCGTCAGTTCCGCTTTACTCATTTTTCCTGAGCTGACTGCCCCTACCGCTTCAAACACCCTCACAAGGTCTATCTTTTTCCCCTCACGGGTACCAGCCAGCATGGGACCGCCGCTCACTATAATGGTAGGCAGGTTCAACCGGGCTGCGGCCATCAACATCCCAGGCACAATCTTGTCACAGTTGGTGACCATTACCATGGCATCAAAGGCATGGGCAATAGCCATTACTTCAATAGAGTCTGCAATCAGTTCACGGCTTGCCAGTGAATACTTCATCCCTATATGGTTCATGGCTATGCCGTCACAAACCCCAATGGTGCCAAAGGCGATGGGCGTGCCACCCCCCATGTAGACCCCGGCCTTCACGGCGTTTACGATTCGGTCCAGTTCCACGTGTCCTGGTATGATATCGTTGGCTGAATTGGCAATCCCCACCAGTGGCCTGCGCAATTCTTCATCAGTATACCCCATAGCCTTGAACAGGGAGCGATGCGGAGCACGCTCTATACCGGATTTTACGCTGTCGCTTTTCAACTTTATCCTATATGTTCGTTATTGGTTATTCGGAATTTGTTATTCGGAATTCGGAATTCGGAATTCGGAATTCGTGGATCGGAA
>JAQYWL010000048.1 GCA_030145035.1 Desulfobacteria bacterium
AATACCGGTCCTGATGAGTTCGAAGAATTGGACCTTTCCGACTTTTTGACAATTGATGAACAACTTGAATTTCTAAAACAACAGGACAGGGTGGATACAATGTATATTATGTAGATAGTCGGAGCATAGGGGTCTACACTATTGACAACACAAAACCACTTTTTCTCTGCCCCTGAAGGCTCCTTTCGTGAACTATAAATCCCTTAGGAGGAGAAAATGATCCAAGCCGAGAGCCCCATATTGAAGAGTATAGTGGCTCGAATCGTCGAAGCCATCCAACCCGACAAGGTGATTCTTTTCGGTTCCCGTGCCCGTGGCGGTGCCCGGAAAACCAGCGACTTTGACATTATGGTCATCAAAAGAAACGTGCCTCATAGACGAAGGCTGGCCCAGAAAATCCATCGACTCATGCATGGAATTCCCGCTAGCGTTGACGTCATTGTTGAAACGCCGGAGCACTTGAAAGAAGTCCAAAACAGGCCCGGATTAGTTTATGAGACTATTTTCTCTGAGGGTGTTGTGCTCTATGGATAGTTTAAAAGACATCAAGGAATGGATGAGGCGAGCTTCCGGAAACCTTGCCAGAGCAGAGGCAGGAAAAATGGAAGACAGGTTTCTTTTCGAAGACCTGTGCTACGATGCTCAGCAGACGGCAGAAAAGGCACTTAAAGAGACCAATGGGGACGTAGATAAATAAATAAGTAAATGTCCTAACATCTAAAAATAACTAATGAAACTTGAGGATGCCCTTTAGTTTTACAGTTTCTAAGTAATCCTTTTACAGCCGGTTCATGATGGCAGTGAGAGGAAGTTAGGGACGGCCATGAAATTATGACATGCGCTCTAGAGAAAAGGAACTATTTTAAAAAAACACACGAGTTAAGTGAGTAAGAAAAAAGGAGAATTGAATCCTGGGAAATAGGCGTGTTGTCTTTACAATATATAGTTGCATGAAAGAATCACCTAACTGCGGTTCGCGTAAAGATGTTGCACTCTGCTCTGTTTCAGATAACGCGGAGGCGCGAAGCCGAAAAACCGAAAGGACAAAAGGGGAGTTCGGAAGAAAAAAGAATGATCCCTATGGCATCATGACGCTAAGTGAGCTTTTTGACATACTGGATTTGAACAAAGATGGCGAACTTTCAAGATCAGAGCTTCACATTGCTGCTCAACGTATGGGGTGGCACTGGCACGAGGCGCCTATTTTGGCTGTTCTTGATCTCCTTACCATTCTGAAACCTGTCCCAAGGAATACTTTCATTGCTTTTATGAACCAAATTACAGAAGATCCTCTCGGCCCGTATGGTAAAGTTCTTCTAAATGCGTCGCATTTTTCACCTCCGATTGCATCAAAGGACGATTTGCTTTCAACACACAAACGTGGAGATGTCAATAACACCCTGAAAAAACAGCAAGGGGTGACACCAGATGACAACATATATGGTGATGGGGTTTCACTTTTAGAACGTACCGCCGGTATGAATACCGCAAATGACTATCAGAGACTGCTGAACACTCTTGATAGCTCTCACATTCCAATTGATGACGCTGCTTTGCTGATCATCGATCCACAACGGTCCTTTACAAATGGCGTCTGGATGCAGTCAATCGGGTCTCAAGCCGAAGTTGAGGTGAAGCCAATTCAACTGGCATTCAATAATTGCGCTCAACTTTTAAATGAAAACTATCGTCGCATTGAAACTATGTTTACCAGATGCCCGTTTCCGCCTAATAGTTACGATTGGGATGATCGATTGGCAGGAGTAATCGACAGCACACAGCTTTACTTCATCAAGCCTGGAAACAGTGTTTTATTTCCATCCACAAATGGGTTCCGAGAATGGGTTAGGAGCTGTATCAATAAGGGAAAAAAAACATTAATTATGGGTGGGTGCACATTGAATAGCTGTCTACGAATATCTTCAATTGAAACACAAAATCATTTTAAAAACCAAAAGCTTCGAGTGGTTGTAGATTTAAGTTTATCCGGAGCGCGTACAAGCAATTTCATAAGTTCTCCAATGTCTGGTGGATTGTCAGCTGTTGAATCTGCTGTTCGCGAAATGATAGCAGCAGGTGTACTGGTGGTGCGGCGTGGGGACCTTTGGGGAACAAGGGGGACGTCCGTAAATAAGTAACTAACTGCTCCTTATGAGCAAAAAAGCAGTTGAGGGAAAGTGTTGGCGACTCTCTTTAGTTCTCCAGTTTCTAAGTAATGCTTTTAGAACCGGTTTAGCGTGGTCAAGCGTGGTCAAGCAGGACGCCTTAAGAAACTAAGAAAGTCGATCAACGAGTTGATAATTGTTGTCTCAGGGAAGACTATGGAGACGCCTATGATTTTAGGGTTTGCCCGCAAGTTTCCCTGCCGGTGCCGGCCAGAGCTGAGTTGCGAAGTGAAGGTGGAATAAGGCAGGATAGACCGAGATTTGCATAAAATCATAAGCCCCCCAGTTACGCAATTGCTCCGATTAAACTCGTATAGATGTAGGTTTGTGATAATGAGCAAAATAAAGGAAACTCCAAATGCCAGTTACATATAAAAATAGAAGAGGTAAAACCTATTATCTCCACAAAGGCAAAACGAAAACAGGAAAATCTAAATATCATTTTTCTTTCAAGAACAAGGGAGAGTTGGTTGATAAAGTACCCGATGGATTTGAAATATATGAGCATCCTCCCAACGGACAAGTTTTATTGCGTAAGAAACTACCCCGCTTCATTACAGATATTGAAAGTCATATGATTGAAAAAGAACTAAAGAAAATAGAAGGGGCAAGGCGTTATCTTGTTGATATAAAGGGCAAAGCTATAACTATTTTTGAGTCGAATCAGGATATTGAAGCTTCGAAGGACATATTTAGTGATGTTAGACCTGCTTCTCGTAACGGTCGTTCGGATGATGTTTCTGCTATTGAAGATATCATTAATATTGCTGTAACTTACGGCTCAATTATGAGATTTACTCTTGAGAGTGAGACAAAGAGGACCTTCATTGCAGAGCGGTACTGTTTTTTAGGCTCAATTGATGACTGGATATATATAGGCGAACCTGATTCTTTGAAGAACCTTGTTAAGAAATATTTTAAGCATCTGGATCAGGATTCTTTTTTCGATCTTTTTTAATGATCTAAAGGGGCGCCTGTAGAGAGTTTGAGAACGCCCTTTAGTTTTCCAGTTTCTAAGTAATCCTTTCAGAGCCGGTTCATGACGGCAAGTAAATCGAAGATAGAGGAATTTAGCTCATAGCTCCCCGGTTAAATAAGAAAGTACATTTAACGGGGCAGGCATAGCTGATAGCTGGAAAGTAGGAGACATCGAGGGGCGGGAGATTTGGAAAATATGGCGATGCCAAGCGCAAGGCAAAGATTCGCAAGAACCGCCTCAAGCCACCTGCCCTTCAGCAACGGAGAAAGGACAAGCCCTTAAAAGGGTCTCGAAAGAGAGAAAGACCACATGGGGTTCAAACAGGAGGGCACTAGAAAAGGATCAAATGTTGAAATTTCATGGACGTCTCCAACTTTCCCCGGGGTGAGTCAGTCGGTAAAGCGAGGAGAGACAATAGTACAACAAAAAGGCTACAATCTCATCGATCCTTAAGCCTAAAACTGTAAATCTGGAAATGTAAAGGATGTCCCCAAAACGCCCTTGCTGCTACCCTCCCCTGCCGTTGAGACTGCCCTATGACAGACCCATTAACCCCAATCAGCCCCCGTTTCTCAGAAAGAAATGGGGTTTTTGCTTTCAGCCATGAGCTATTAGCTATTTTTCCAATGTTTATCCTGGAATATCAACAGAATAGCTTGGTCCGACCCCAGTTGGCCATTCGTGGTGAGAAAAGTTATAGTTTGCAAAAAGGATCATTTTGTGATTCAATTTGCATATATTAGTGCTTGGCCGAATAGTCCGATGGTCTATAAATTACAGTCAGTTAGGTTTTATTGTGCTCATGAGATTTTACTACTATTTTTCTTCTTGGACTGCTTTTTTAGCTTTACAAATACTTCTAGATATGGTAT
>JAQYWL010000281.1 GCA_030145035.1 Desulfobacteria bacterium
GGTGCTGTTTGGCCATGTCCAGGTCCCATGCTCCGTTCACGTCAACTCTCAGGTCGCACCCACGGTCCATAACCTGGCGAATGGCCTTAAGTGCCCGCCGGTTTTGCTCCCGGTCCCTCCCCATTTTCAGACGCGCATTCCTGATACAAAACCCTCTCAACATCTGACAGATCAAATCGACCGTTTCCTGGTCCGCCACAGGGACAGTACCCCCGTATTGTACCTCATGAGTGAAATGATCCGCAGAAAGGTAATCAAGAATATTTCGGTTTTCCTTCCTGGCGACTAAATCGAGCAGGCCCATTTCCACGGCACACAGCGCCGAGTTGTGATGCTTTTCCCCGGTTGCAGAATCAACAAAGTTCCATATCTGGCTAACGTCGTCCAGATCCCAGGGGAAGAGCTTATTTAGAGATAAAAGCCTTACGTCACGGATGGCGCTCTCCTGGGTCTCCCCGGTAACATAGACCCTGGGGGCGCCTTCCCCGTAACCCTTCAGCCCTTGCTCGTAGGTAACTATCTCCACTACAATATTGTCTACTGACCTGGCATTTTTTTGGGAGTGGGAAAAGGTTAACTTTAAGGGGAGATTCACTTTGTAGACATTAATGGCGTTGATCTTCATTTTCAAAGAAGCCTGAGCACCCATATGAAAGTTGAGGGAGGACTGGCAGCGTAATGCAGCATGCCTAATTTGAAACTACCACCCTCAACCCCGGCCCGCTCTTACCAGAGGTTACGTCATGGGGTGTGGGTTCCTCGTCAAGGATTCTTCTGATCGTCTTTGCCATATCTTGAGCGCCAAACGGTTTGTTAAGGACTCCCCTGGCACCCGCTTCGAGTGTCTCCCTGATGCGGTCACTAACTGTGTAACCGGTTATCATGAGGACCTTAACCTGTGGATCGAGTTTCAACATCTCATCAAGACACTGCTTGCCCCCCATACCAGCCATGATCAGATCTAAAATCACCAGCTCAATACGCCCTCTTTCTCGGAGGAAAACTTCGAGTGCCTCCTCACCGCTTCTTGCTGTAAGGACTGTATAGCCATATCCCCTGAGGAGCTCCTTACAATACTCCCTTATCCCTGCTTCGTCATCCACCAGAAGAATAGTTTCAGTACCCCCCATGACGAGAGAATCTTCGCCCTCTTCTTCGCAAAGCCTTTGTCCGGCCTTACCTGAAACTGGAAAATAGACCTTGAAAATCGCACCCCTGCCCGGCTCACTTTCGCATATGATGTGACCCTGATGACTCTTTACAATTCCATATACCGTGGACAGCCCCAGTCCCGTGCCCTTCCCAACACCCTTTGTGGTATAAAAGGGCTCAAAGATATGGTCTAACACATCCTTTTCTATCCCGTGGCCAGTATCCGAAACCCAGAGCATTACATATTCCCAGGGCCTTAAGCCGGAATGGATGCGGCAGTACTCTTCATCAAGGGTAACGTTCTTCGTTCCGATCACAAGCTTTCCACCATCGGGCATAGCGTCCCGCCCGTTGACGGCCAGGTTCATCAAGATCTGATTCACCTGCACCGGATCAGCATCGATCATCCTCAGGTCTGGGTCAAGCTGAAGCTCTATGGTAATCATCTTGGGAATGGTGCTGGTAATGAGTTTCATTACTTCCTTAACCTCGGAATTCAGGCTAAGCGCCCGCGGTTTGCTTTCACCCTTTCTGCTAAACGTGAGGAGTTGCCCGATCAGATCGGTGGCCCGTTGAGCCGCCGACTCTATTTGTTTTAACCTGTGGTACCGAGGACCATGCTCCCCAAGGTCGTATGAAAGGAGGTCCACATGACCCAGGATAGCTTGCAGGATATTATTGAAGTCGTGGGCAATGCCACCTGCCAGGTTTCCTATGGCCGCCATCTTTTGTGCCTGGAGACTTGAAAGGTACGTCCTCTCGAGATCCCGGTACAAACGGGCATTTTCGATCGCAATGGCAATCTGGTTGGAAAAGGTCATGATCAGGCTTAAGTCAGGTTCACCCTCGTCGGCTTTGTCCCAGGGCATCTCACCTGCAAGAACCCCAATGACTTTGTTGCGGGCAATAAGGGGTGCGGCAGAGAAATTTTTTGGTTGAAAGAGGTTCAGGATAATGTTCCCTTTTCGCAAATTAGACTTTTCCACGTCCTTCACAAATCTCGGAGTACCTGTGGCTGCCACCCGCGCCAGAATATTGCTCATGCGATCAAGCGGTATTTCGTAACCCCTTAGTGGTTCCAGTAAGTCGTCCACGGCCCCAACCGCCTGGGCAAACCTAAGATTTTCCCGCTTGTCGTCCATTAGGAAAAGAACGGCCCTGTTGAACCCTATCACCGAAGTGAGGAGGTTCATTATGGTTTCAATCAGTCTTTGTTCATCAAGGATTGAGACCATAGCCTGGCTTGCTTCCTGGAGGCTCAGGAGGTAGGCGACTTTTTTATGCAACTCTTCATTGAGCTTTGTGACCTGTTCGTATTTGAGCCGGATCAGATCCTTATCCCTCTCCATCTCCTTGAGCAGTGAGTCAAGCACTTCCCTCTTGACTCTATGCCTCTGGAGAAAAAGTTTCCAGAAGGACTTCTTGTCCCACCACATCTCATATTCACAATAGGGGCCACCTTCAAAAAAGCACACCCTTTCCTCTAACCTGGCTGGCGGAAGATCCCATACAGTGGACATAGCCTGATATACCGCCTTGTTGATCAGGCAGAAATCGCGGGTTAGGGGAAGGTCTTTGAACCAGTGGAGACGGACCAGAGCATGGGTATTGGACGCCTCCACGATTTCGACAGTCTTGGTTCTGTTAAACTTATCATTTATTCTTGCAGCTTTCCGGATGGCGTGCTTCGGTGTCAAAAAGGCCCGGACAAATATTTGTTCCACGTAACCGAGTTTTCTTTCAACAATAGATTCAAATCCGGCCTTGTACACAGCCATTTGGTCTGAAGTAGCCCTTTTCGTCTGCTCCATGATGTCCCGGCACACCTCGGCACTGATCCAGTTATTTGAATCACTGAGAAAGAGTTCTGGATCTTCGCCCTCATGCAGTTTTCCTTTTAAGGGTATCCACAAAAAGTGCAAATTCTCGGGGTTCCTGGCTCGGACGTAATCTATAAACGCCTTAGTATTATGACAGCTTACCTCAGGTTTCACGTACAATCCCCCAGAAATATTAGCTTCCAATCAACACAACTTGAGAGTCCATAGTTCTCTCTAACCATGTGAATTTTAAAGAAATATCATCTTAACCAAACCGTCATTCCCGCCCCTGCTTCCGCAGGGGTAAACTTGTCCCCGCGAAGGCGGGGAGCGGGAATCCAGAAAAATCCTTGTCCTCGACCTGATCGGGGAAAGGGGTTATGGATTCCTGCTTTCGCAGGAATGACAGAACTTTGGACTGTTGAGAACACAAGAACTGTTCTAAAATTCGATTTATACGCTGTTTTCTCTACAAAAGTCAACAAATTCTTTGAATAATATCCGTCCCATAGAGAACCTAGGGGCTTCGCTCCAATTGCCACTAAAAGACGTATGATTTTCAGCGGTAGACGGAGAGAAATTCTGAGATACTTCGAATTAGTTCGGTTCGTACAATTCTTAAACTGGATAACATGCCCTAACGGTCAGTTCTGGGGATTGACTTTCGTCCTCTTTTTCAGTATAAGGCCGATAAGTGAGCAGTTGTCAAAGCGTTCTGTTGACGTTTTTCCTTCCTGTTTCTGGAAATCATACTCGTAACTCAAAACCGAAATTCGTAATTTCGTTTGGTAAGAGATCATGGGGCTCCTTCGGTCTCTCGCCACGGTACAGTCGTTGCTCCTGACCCCGTACGCCCATTCTTCCCTACATGGCAGCTATCCAGGAAGAGCCCGCGACAGTTTGATCCACCATGGCATCAAGATTGCTGATTAAAACCAAGTCAATACATTGTCGTTTTGATTATTGGATATCTAACAGGGCAGGTTTCTTGAACAGATTTCCTGAGCCTCCGGCCAGTGGGCTTCCGGCTCGTAGAGCTCTCCGAGGCGTAGGCTCTCCGAGCCGGAGGCCTACAGCTCGGAGAGGCCTCCTCCCCGGTGAAGGAAATCTGCTAAAACTGCCATAGTAGATACTCACAGCAGGTTGGTTTCTGCCTACACGAAAGGAGGGCTCCATGACTACTTTGGCCCGCGTCCTACCCCTTGGTTCTTTATGGAATTGGAGGCAACGGCCCAGGCTAAAACTCAGCCTGAGCAATTTCTTGCAGCTCAGATTTAACGTCTTTCTTATGTCAATGTGGCCCATGTCCTTTACTAAAGCCTACATATGGATCCTTGCAAGGCTCTACTTTATGTGCAAGCCAGGAGAAGTAAACACCATGCGGGAAAACGTGGCAAGGTCTATGAAGAACCAAACGCCATCGGAAATCAATAAGATTGTTCGAGGCGTTCTTAGAGGAATAGTCCAGCACTATCAGGAGAAAATGTTCAATGGCTTTCTTGCGATGCCCAAGTTTAGAAAGTTTCTCCATTCAAGGGTCTCCTTTGATGGGTATGAGCGCGTATTGCAAGATGCCCTCAAAGAAGGCAGGGGTGTCATCATAGCCACCGCGCATTACGGAGCCCTGGAATTCCTCCCTATTTATCTTGCTGTAATAAAATACGCTACGGTCACCATGGCAAAGTTCACGACAGAAAAGCTGAAAAATATTATAATTCCAAGGGCAAACGGAGACGGACTCGATATTATCGTCCCTGGCGATGTCACAAACGTATTGCACGAAGCAACCAAAGTGCTCACCCAGAACAAGATTTTTGTAACACAGTGTGATGAGACAGAGGAGTGGCGGCCAGACCGTAACCATACCATGGAGTTTCTGGGGAGAAAGATTCATCCCGACA
>JAQYWL010000287.1 GCA_030145035.1 Desulfobacteria bacterium
ATTGGCATTGAACCTCTAATAACGGATCACACGTTTGCCCCCGTATGGTCATCAACGTGGACCCCTCCTTAACTCACACCGCTTTAGGTCAATTCACGCTCTATCAACTGAACATATCGCACCTTCGGTGCGGACTCCCGCCTGCCACTCGCCTGCCGGCGCCTGAGACAGCATTCAGCTTATGTGCCGGCACCCGCCTGCCAGCGCCACGCTCGCCGGGCAACTGCAATGCTTGCACACATGGCAATGGCGGGCAGGTCGCCACGTACGGCATGCATTTTATATGATAGCATCTCTGGCAATGGCGGGCAGGGCACCACGCTCGCCGGGCAGGTACAATGCCAGCACCCGCCTGCCATGGCCATATACGGCATGCAGTGTACATGCTTGCATCTCTGGCAATGGTGGGCAGGCACATGGCAATGGCGGGCAGGTTTAGGGGGATTTTTGTCAAATCAACCACTTAGTTCAATAATATTGAGGGGTAGGGTGAGGGGGAAAAACGTGCGTCACGGCCGCGTTGGCACCCACGCTGTTGACACTCAACAATGATTCTTGTTAACATGCTTAAAAACCTTTGGTAACACAACTTTGAAGCCTTGAAAAAATCTCGTGCTTCGGGACAGGCAAACACAACAAACTCAATAAACGCCACAAACCCAACAGATCCCTTACGTTATGCCCGTTTATGAATACACGGCCCTTGACGGGTCCGGCAAGAGCGTAAACGGCATCATTGATGCCGACAGCCCGGTTGCGGCCCGCCAGAGGCTCAGGGGTTCAGGTATCTTTCCGGTCGATGTGAAAGAGACGTCCTCCAGGCCCAGGGATCTGCGTTCCGGCCCGGTCTCAGTATCAGCTCTTCTCAAGCGAATCAAATTAGGGGAGGTTTCTGTTGCGACGCGTCAATTGTCCATCTTATTGGGTGCAGGGGTGCCCCTGGTTGCGTCTTTAGAAGCTCTGATTTCGCAAATTTCCAACTCACTCCTTAAGAAGAGCATGGCTCAGATCAAGGAATCCGTCAATGAAGGGAACAGCCTGACCTACGCCCTATCCAGTCATCCAAGAATATTTTCGAATGTCTATGTTAACATGGTGCGTGCAGGTGAGGCATCAGGGTCTCTTGACGTTGTTTTGGAGCGTCTGGCAGATTTGGGTGAACACCAGCAGGCCTTGAGAGGTCGCTTCAAGGCCGCTCTGGCCTATCCGGTTTTTATGTTCTTTATCGGAACCCTGGTCCTCTTCTTTCTGATCACTTTTATCGTACCCAATATCACACAAATTTTCAGGGAGATGCATCAGACCCTCCCCATCCCCACCGTGGTGTTGATTAATGTTAGCAATTTCCTGAAGTCTTTCTGGTGGGTTATCATGCTGGCAGCAGCAGCCGGTATTGTAATAATAAGGCAGTTAAAAAACACCCCAAGGGGCCGTTACGTGTGGGATGAGGTCAAACTCCGCATCCCCGTACTCGGACCCATCAACAACAAAATGGCTGTAGCTCGGTTTGGAAGGACGCTCGGCAGCCTGCTGAAGGCCGGTGTGCCTCTCATATCTGCTCTTCAAATCGTCCGGAACATTGTCGACAATGTCATAATTGCCGACGTAATTGACAACACCGTGGACGAAATTCAAGCGGGCAAAAGCCTTGCCAGCCCCCTTGCTCAAAGCCGATGGTTTCCCTCCATTGTGGTTCAGATGATATCTGTGGGCGAGCAAAGCGGGGAGCTGGAGGCTATGCTGAGCAAAATTGCAGACACCTATGATAGGGATGTGGAATCTCAGATCATGGCCATGACTTCCATGCTCGAGCCGGCCATGATCCTGGTCATGGGCTTGATCGTGGGGTGTATCGTTATTTCCATATTGCTCCCCATATTTGAAATGAATCAGATGATAAGATAGCTTCATTTAAGGAGTGACAAACTCGTAAAAAGTCAGACTCAGTGAATGTGTCATTCCCGCCTGCCGACGCCTGAGACAGCATTCAGCTTATGTGCCAGCATCTCTTATGCGCTTTCACAAATAGACTCAATGCATATGCTTGGTATCTATGACCCGTGCACTCCGGTCATAGAAAGTTCTGGAGTTCTTCCACCCTATAAGCTACAAGAGCCGATATTATCCAAATCACTATGTATATTCCCTCAAAGGCTACGTTGTTATATATGCTCAGGCAAATGATTTCAAGTTTCTGAATATGGATGGTTTTGTTAGGTGTCAGGTTTACGCAAAAATTATCTGCTCTCCAAACTCCCAATCGTCAATCGTCAATCGTCAATCGTCAATCCTGTAGCTGTGTTGCTTCTGGCCGTACTGATAGTACTGATGTTGGCTGGGCAGGGTGCAAGGGCTGGCAGCTCGGCACCCAAAGTGGTGATCCTCGAATTCCACGGTATGAAACAAGGTATTCTTCACCAAAACCTGGAGGGACTACCCCATTTTCAGGAACTGATAAAGGGGCCTAATAATGACCAGGCGTATATCTTTATGCCCCGGGTTTTGACCACCATTCCTGCCGCCTCACAGCCGGCTGTGACCTCCATGTATACCGGGCTTTATCCCCAGCGCACGGGGGTAGTTTCCACGATCTGGTTTGACCGCACCACAACAAAGGTGCGCACACTCATCTCCTACTCGCAGCAACGAATCAACCGCATCCTTGCGGCGAATGGAGTCAAAACCCTGTTTGACTATGTCGGTGAAGCGGACAAACGCTCCTTAACCGTCATGCTCATGCTCACAAAAGGGGCGGACTGGTCGGTGAAATCCGGTGCCTTTTTTTGGGGCAACGCCTCTGTTCTGGGCTTTCTCCGCAACAAGCGCTGGTTCCCGGACTCTCCCTACGTGGATGAAAGGACCATCAGCGGTTTTCTCACCGGTCGCCTCTCGGATTATAGGAAAAGCCTTGCTGGCATCCGAAAATATCACCACCTTGTCCCGGACGTGATGGCAGTGCAATTGCTGGGGATAGACCTGTTTTCTCATTTTCCGCCTCGGAATCTGGAAAAACGGAAAGCGTCCATGGATGTTATCCAGAAACACTATGCCCGGTCGGTTCTGGACCCGCTGGTAGGCAGTGTGATACGTGATCTAAAAAAGGCTGGCTGTTACAAGGATACCATCTTTGTGCTGGTCTCGGAGCACGGTTTTACGCGAATCAAAAAGCACATTCCTGACAACACCCTCAACCGCAGCCTGAGCAGGCATTTCAAGCTACCCGGGGTGGAAACAAGCAACCGCCTGGCCGAGGCAGTGATCATGCCTGGGGCATGTACCAAAGAAATCTACCTGAAAAACCGGCGATCCAGGCGCTGGATGGACCCGCCTCGATTGTTCGCTGACGTCAAGCCGGCTGTGGACCTGCTCCTCGCCAACCCGGATGTCCAGGCCTGCATTAACCCGCTCGTGATCCGCCAGTATCCGGGTGAGCGGGACGAAGCGGTGGCGGAGCATGACCAGTGGTGGGTTTTCGACTGGCGGGCCTATCAGGCCAGCCCCAGAGACGACTCTGCATTTTTCCGGGCACTGCGTCCTTTGAGTGCACTGGCCCAGCGTTTTGAACTGGGGGAATACGTGGTACGTGGGCTGAGGCGCCAGTACACCAGAGAGACAGCACCTGATATCAAGCTCATAAACAGAAAGGGTTATTATTTTGAACGCGATTTCGACAAGTATGGCCACCACGGCAGTTACTACCCGGATGACTGCCTCGTATCCTTTTGGGTGGCCGGCCCCGGCCTGGCTCGGATCATCCCCGGTCGCCATACCCTTGCTCGTACTGCTTCAACCCTGGATCTGGTTTCCATGGTGACCTATCTTCTCGGGGCGCCTGAACCCAACGGGCTTGACGGGCGCAATCCTCTTTCAAACCTGCCGGGCAGGGTTGCCGTGCTTGAGGAAGCGACCCCTTCTCGGTAAAAATCAGTATGAGATTGCTTTGTCATTGCGAGCGAAG
>JAQYWL010000040.1 GCA_030145035.1 Desulfobacteria bacterium
ATGGCATCTCCAAGACGGGTTTTGCCGTACTTGTTAACCGGCATGCTGTGGACAAAAATCATCGTGTCCTTGGCGCGGCTGAACCCCACATTGAGCCGCTGCATCTTTAGACTCCTTATATTATCAGCCGTGCCGTCTATGACCGGATAAATGTTCCTTAAATCTGCATTGCCGTACGTGCTGTCTTCCACAATGGAATAGTAGACAATATCGCGTTCTTCGCCCTGCACATCGCCCACAAACCATACGGCCAGATCATGGTTCTTTTTCAGTTCGGGCATATTGAGCCTTTCGTTCAATGCCTGCTCCATCCGCGCCTGCTGTTCGCGGAAAGAGGTGATAATGCCGACGCTCCCCTTAAAGCCGTTCTTTATACGGCTGTCCAGATCATGAATAACGGCGTCTATTTCATCATAGTTTACATTGCTGCCGGAATTGCCTTTGGTTTCCACGGGGATAAACCGCAAGACTTCGCCTATCGGTTTGGTGCGTATCCGGTTGATGCTCAAATCAAGTTGGGCAGGCTTGTAGAAGAACTCGTTTGAATAATCTATGATTTCAGGGAAACTCCGGTAGTGCTCACGGAGAGAAGTGGTATAATTTGCAATGGCCTTGGCAAAGCTTAAGGTTGATGTTCGGATATTGAAGGTCTTGAGCCACAGGATTGCTCCGGCGTTATCCTGCAGGGGGCGCATGGCCTCTTCAGCTTCCTGCTCATCCTCTTGTATCTCTTTGGAGACTTCTTCAATGAGGTCATTTACCGCGTGATCCGTCGCAGATGCATTGTAATCATCCTGATAGGCATTTATGATATCCCTGAAGTATGCAGCCGAATATTTTGAGCTCACGTTAATTGCCCCGACAGCGCCGTACTGGTATTCATCGCCAAAAACAACGACCTGTTTTGCCCGTAGGATAAGGGAGATTGACTCGGCGATAGAAACCTGTGACGCCTCATCGATGACAAGGAGATCAATCAGGTCTTCGTCCATAGATTAACCTCAACAAAGAATATCGGATACCCTTCAACGGTGTTGTTATCGGTTCGACTGTTCAGTTCGTGAAAGAATAGATAAATTGTCCCGACGGTGTTGTATCTGGCATATTTTTGTATGGCGATAAACAGATCATATAAGACGATGTCATCAATACCTTCGTTGAAGTACTGTTTGACGTTACTGATATATTCCTCTTGGGACCGGGTATCTCGCGCAATAGACTGAAGCGCATCAAAATGTTTTTTCAAGTAATTGGAAGGATTGAAGGTCGAAGACGGAACATGTTCAATTCCGAGTTCATCTCTTAAACGGTCAAGCAGTTTTCTCTGCAATTCAACAAGGATAAGCTCGATCTGTTTTCTTAGGGCAAGGTTGTATTTCCGGCAGCCGTCAAGGAATGTCAGTGAATTCTGCCTCTCAATCTCTTGCTCTGAAAGGTCGGAGGTGTCAGCGGCCCGCAATCCTTCCTCGGTTGCGATAAAGACGGCATCCCGCTCGGCTACCCTTTGAATCTCTCGCTCAACACACGATTTAAGATATTCCAGACCAAATTTATCCGAAAGTGCCTTGTTGATTTCCAATAGGACTTCATCACCTGAAAGCGAAAGAACGTGTTCATTGCTTCTTACAATAACTGGGGTGGTATCTCCGCTCTTTATCCATTGCAAGAGTTCATCTTGAAAACCCTGAAATATTCCTAAATCGAGGGTTAGCTCATTGTCCGTCCATCGGTAATTTATCAGGGTCCTAAAATTGAATCTTGTCTCAGTGAATGCCGCAAAATAATTGAGGATGTTAGCAGATAATGTGGTTGCGCTTTTTCTGTTTTGCGTTGGCATGACCGATTCTTTCACAAACCCACAACGAGGGAAAATCAGTAAAACTTCCAAAAACGTGGGGAAATTACGGGACATTGTTGATTATGTTGAATTAAGCCCTCCGTCATCTGGAATCACTTTGCCCTTTGTCGCCTGCTTTTGCTGTATTTAGCCTTGCGTTCCTTGATATCAAAACCAATCTTTCTTTAGCCATAGACAACCGCTGACAAGCACCGACGGTCTCTCGCAGAGTTCACAGAGACACAGAGTTTGTTGAACTGAATTCTTGAGAGGAGAATTCAGTTCAAACCGCCTTCCCGCTGAAGCGGGAGGAAATCCGACGACAGTTCACAAGCAAAAAATAAGAAGCAAATTAGCTCAATGTGTTATTATTCTTGACCCTCTGGTGTTGCCGGCAACTCGCCTCGTTCGAGTCGTGCCTTAGCCAACATAATAGCCTCATGAAGTTTTTGCTGCAACAGCTTACGGGGCGGCAGCTCGGTCAAATAGGCCGCTACCCTGGTCCCGCTCTAGCTCAATTGTAAAAGCTTCACATGTTCTTCCGACTTGTCGGCACACAGAATCAGACCGATTGGCGATTTCTCCCCCGGTTGCTTCTCGTATTTTTCCAACCAGCGAAGGTATAGCTCCATCTGCCCTTTGTGCGCCGCCTTGAATTTGTCCAACTTGAGTTCAATCGCCACGAGCCGCCGCAATTTGCGATGATAGAATAGCAGATCGAGGTAATAATCCTCATGATCCACCGTGATTCTCTTTTGGCGGGCTACGAACGTGAACCCAACCCCGAGTTCCAGGATGAATGTTTCCAATTCCCGAAGAATCGCCGCTTCGAGGTCTTTCTCGCTGTAGGTATCCTTTAGGCCTAAAAAATCGAGGAAATAGGGATCGCGAAAGACCAGATCTGGCGTGAGCTTGTCTTCCTCTCGCAAAGCGGCCAGTTCCTGTTTGGCAAGTTTGGCGGGCTTTTTGGAAAGGGCGGTACGTTCGAAAAGCATTCCGCTGATTTTCTTTTCAAGGATCCGCGTGCTCCACCGTTCGATTCGGCACATTTCAGCATAAAAATCGCGCTGGAGGGGATCGTCCAGATAAATGATACGCCGAAAATGAGTCCAGCTTAATTGTCTACTCAGTGCGTGCACAATCTCTTCCCCATATCCTGCCCTCTTTTCCTTCAAGATGTCCTGACGAATCCGCTGACCGACTTTCCAATATAGCATGACCAAGGCGGAATTGACGCTCCGCGCCACATCCTGCCGGGCATCGGCAATCAGGGTCCGCAAATCACTGAGAAGATGCTTGGAAAGCTTGACTGGTTTCATGATCAACCTTTGTGGAACTCTTCGACCGGGACGTTGGTGCAGAAATTGCCCTGTTTCTTAATGATTTAGCTCGATTTTTTAGCAGGAACGAGCACCAAAGTAAAGGGCAAAGCCACGGCTTGGCCTGCATTATGCCACGACATGTGTGACAGATACGGCCCGCCCGCCTCGCCTGAGCGGCACGCGATGGCGGGCAGGTCATGCCGATTTTGGATTGCCGATTTTGGATTGCGGAATTAGAATCCAAAACCCAGTATTCAGAATGAAACACGGTGAATTTCGAGTTGTAAAGAGCTGTTTCCCATGATAAAAAAGGATGGTTATCTATGGCGGCAGATGACCTTGAATTTGCAGATGTCAAAAGAGCCATAGAAACAGGCAGGATTAGACGGAGGTTTACACGAAATCCCAGGGGTACACGCTATGAAATTGTAGGCCGGTCCACCGATGAAAGGGAGATTGGTGTCATCTGCAGGTGACTGCGTCTATGGATTGCTGATGAGGGTAAGCCACCGTGACCTTGGAACTAAGGAACTAAGAAGAGAGCCTAAAAAATGGCCAGTAAAGATATCCTAAGAATCGTTTCTGCGGAAGGGGAAGGTCAAAAAGTCGAATTTAAGGCCAGGCTTTCTGGGCTGGCCAAAGAAATGGTGGCCTTTGCCAATGCGTCCGGCGGATCCATCTATTTGGGGATTGCTGATGATGGCCAGATTGTCGGTATAGCTGCTTCCAATCGCCTGCGGAGTCAGATTCAGGACATCGCCAACAACTGCGATCCCAGGTTGGCTATTCGGCTGGTTTCACATGGTCGGGTTATTGAGATTGTTGTTCCGGAAGGCATAGACAAACCCTATAGCTGCAATGAGGGCTTTTTTCTGCGAATTGGTCCCAACTCCCAACAGCTTACCAGAGATGAAATCCTCAGGTTCGCTATTAGAAGCAATAAGGTCCGTTTTGATGAACAATTCGAAACAACTGGCGATTCCGAAGACCCTCTCGACAATGATAGGATTAGACAGTTTTTGCTCAAGCGTGGCCTCCCCGAAAAGACCAAAGCGGGTGATCTTTTAATCAATATAGGTTTGGCCCAAAAACAGCAGAATCGGTTACTTCTGACCCGGGCGGCCCTGTTATTTT
The DNA here is from genome assembly GCA_030145035.1 of Desulfobacteria bacterium. Classification (GTDB taxonomy): domain Bacteria; phylum Desulfobacterota; class Desulfobacteria; order Desulfobacterales. The sequence goes on from JAQYWL010000040.1 coordinate 4,294, forward strand.
TCGGTCGCGAGCCTCAAAGGCATTTCCCCGAGGCCTACGTTACGAGCGCCCTTTACGCGGATGAAACCCGGGCCAAAGTCCTGGACCGTCTCGACGTCAAAGGGACTCTGGAAGAACAGGTCAGCGGCGCCGTTGGATTCATCCGCCGCAATCTTCGGGTCTCTTACCGAATAGAGAAGGCGGGACCACGCGAGGAAATCCCGGAGATACCCGAAGCGGTCTATCGTGAAGCCGTTCTAAATGCGTTGACCCACCGTGATTATTTTTCCGATACTACTCATGTCTATGTGCATATGCACCCGGGTCGGATGGAAATCAGCAACCCCGGTGGACTGCCCGATGGGTTGTCCCTGGAAGAGCTGGGTACCCGGGCCGTTCCCCGCAACCGGCTCATCGCCGATATATTCTATCGGATGGGCTATGTTGAGCGATTAGGAAGCGGGATTTACC
>JAQYWL010000180.1 GCA_030145035.1 Desulfobacteria bacterium
ATGAGCTTCTGACAGAAGCGGAAAAGACTGCCAGTGGTAGAACCGTTCCTCAAGATGAGTCTCCCGACTTCACAGACCAAGCATCTATGGGGACCGATAGCAGTTTTGTCTTCCGCATTAAAGAAAGGCAAAGCAGATTGATCAGAAAGATCAAGGATGCCCTAATGAGGCTTGAAGATGGGACTTTTGGTATCTGTGAAGAATGCGGCGAGGAGATTTCTAACCAGAGATTAGAAGCCCGCCCAATAGCCACCTTGTGCATTAAATGCAAGGAAAAGCAGGAAACTGAAGAAAAAGTGATCGGATTTAGGGGAAGCAGTTATGAATCCGGGTGGATTGTACCCTGAGAGCCCAAATACCATTGCCTTGATTGGCAATCATTCACCGCGGCGATGCGGCATTGCTACCTTTACCACTGATCTCTTGGAAGCTCTTTCAATTGAAGCCTCCGAGACGGACTGCTGGGCAGTGGTCATGAACGATGTGCCCGAAGGCTATTTCTATCCCACTCAAGTGTGCTTTGAGTTGAACTACAAGGACCTGGCTGATTATCGCCTGGCGGCCGACTTTCTGAACATGAACCAGGTTGATGCGGTCTGCGTGCAGCACGAGTTTGGGATCTTTGGAGGCAATCACGGCAGTCACATCCTGGAAATGCTGCATGCTCTGCGCATGCCCGTGGTAACCGCTTTGCACACAGTGCTCGGGGAACCTGACCCGGGACAAGAGGCTGTGCTCGAAAAGCTGGGTCGCGTTTCTGACCGGCTGGTTGTCATGAGCCACAGGGCCAAGGAGATCCTGAAAGAGGTTTACGGCATACCTCCGGAAAAGATCGCTTTTATTCATCACGGCATCCCGGACGTGCCCTTTGTTGACCCCAATTACTACAAGGACCAGTTCGGAGTGGAAGGGCGTAAGGTCATTCTGACATTCGGTTTGCTTTCTCCGGGCAAGGGGATCGAACATATGATCGACGCTTTGCCACAGATAGTAAGCAGGCATCCGGAAACCGCTTACATCGTTCTTGGCGCAACCCATCCAAATGTGAAAAGCGAGGAGGGCGAGGCTTACCGCCTTTCCCTCCAGCGCCGGGCAAGAGACCGAGGTGTGGAAAGGCACCTTATCTTTCACAACAGATTCGTGGCCCTCAAGGAGCTGTGCGAGTTTCTGGGAGCCGCCGACATATTCGTGACGCCTTATCTGAACAGGGAACAAATCGTTTCCGGTACTCTCGCCTACGCCCTTGGCGCGGGCAAGGCGGTCATCTCCACCCCTCACTGGTATGCCGAAGAAATGCTCAACGATGGCAGAGGGCGGATCGTTCCGTTCGAGGATTCGAACACCCTGGCCGCTGAGGTGATCGATCTATTGGACAACGAAGTCGGACGTCACGCCATGCGCAAGCGAGCCTACACCTTTTCCCGGAACATGATCTGGAAAGAGGTGGCCAGACGCTATCTGGAGCTTTTCATTGAGATTAAGAATGAACGGGAACAACGCCCCAGGGCAGCCTTCCATGCCAAGACCCTGGAGGCCATTCCGCCGGAACTGCCTCAGCTAAAGCTTGAGTACCTAAATCTGTTGACTGATGACGTCGGCATACTCCAACACGCAAAATTTATCGTGCCCGACCGCTGTCACGGCTACTGCACAGATGACAACGCGCGGGCTTTAATCGTGGTGATGATGGCCCAGGATCTGCTTCCTGAGGACGATGAGTTAGTGGCCCTGGCGTGTCGATATTTGAGTTTTTTGCACCATGCTTTCAACGAGGACAATGGCCGCTTCCGAAACTTCATGGGCTACGACAGGAGGTGGCTGGAAGAAGAAGGCACCGAGGACTGCCATGGCCGTGCGATCTGGGGCCTGGGCCTGGCAGTGGCCATGTCGAAGTCGGAGAGCCTTACAGCAGCGGCCTTAAACCTCTTCAAGCAGGCTCTGTCGGTGATGATCGAATTTCAATCCCCCAGGGCCTGGGCATTTGGCCTGGTAGGCATTCACGCTTATCTGAAACGGTTTGGCGGAGACAGCGAGGTGAGGCGGGTACGAGAGACGCTGGCCCATCAGCTCTTCGAACTTTACCGGTGCAATGCCAGCGACGATTGGCCGTGGATAGAAGAGACTGTCACCTATGCCAATGGTAAAATTCCCCAGGCCCTGCTTTTGTCAGGCCGGTGGCTTCACCAGGGAGACATGATCGAGGCCGGCCTGCACTGCCTGGAATGGCTTGTCCGGATCCAGGCCGATCCCAAAGGGCATTTCGTTCCAATTGGCAACCACGGGTGGTTTGCGCGAAATGGACAGCGGGCCAGATTCGATCAGCAGCCGATCGAGGCTCAAAACATGATTGAAGCCTGCGTAGACGCCTATAAAATCACGAGAGATGAAAAATGGCTTGTCGAAGCCCGGCGCTGCTTCGACTGGTTCCTGGGCCGGAATGACCGGAACATCCTTCTCTATGATTACAGGACTGGCGGATGTTGCGATGGCTTAACATCCGACGGTGCGAACCAGAATCAGGGTGCGGAATCGACTCTGGCCTGGCTGCTTTCCCTTGTGAACCTCTACTTCCTGAGTGCCCCGGAAGAAGCAATCGGAGACCCGGCAATAGTCTGGAAGAGAGATCTGAACTCCAAAGGAGAACATGTATAAGAATCCCATCGTGATGATCAGTTCCTACCCGCCGCGGCTTTGTGGAATAGGCACCTTTACCGAAGAGGCCCGTGAATTCATTCAGAAGGCCAGCCCGCAGAGGGACGTGTTAGTCATCAGTCATGACGATGGCCGGGGCAAAGGAGTTTTTCGCCTTATTGATATGACCCGCCACAACTGGTGGAAGAGTGTGGCTGAAAAGATTCAAGAACTCGACCCCTATGCGGTCCATCTGGAACACGAATACGGCCTCTACGAGTACAGGAACGAGCGCGGCATTGGCGATAACAACAAAGGCTTCCTTATGCTTCTTGAGGCGATCAGCAACTACCCGATCGTGGTGGAACCGCACACTGTTCATGGGCGGCTGAGAGATGCTGAGGCCAACTTCATCTATCGTCTGTGCCAGAGGAGCAACGTCGTCCTGTTGAAGTGTCACTACCAGAAATGGCGACTGGCCTGGATGTTTCCCGGATACGGGTGGGAGACGCCTCGAAACATTATGGTGGTGCCCCATGGCGCCCGGCCGGACAGGCGTTGGGGGGTCCACGAAATACCCGGCCTGAGAAAGGAACTTGGCCTGGACGAGATTGGCCTGGCTGATCATGTGGTAGGCATGATCGGCTGGATTCAGTCCAACAAACGGTGGGACATTCTGCTTTCAATGTGGGATGAGATTCACAAAGAAATCAAGCGCTGCTCCGGCCAGGAGTGGGACCTGCTCGCTGCCGGGACGATGCGCGATCCCGATCATAAGGACGATTATGAAGAGTGGAAGACGGAAGTGTTGAGACTGGAGCGCAAGGGCATCGCGCACTATCATGAATTCCTGCCAATGGGAGATCTTTACTACAAGATGATGGCCGTGTGCGACTTCATGGTCCTGCCATCAACCGATGAGACACAGTCGGGCACGCTGGCCCGAATCATCGCCCTGAACAAGCCGTATATTACCACTGCCCCCATGGAGGGGCTGACAGCCCAGACTCTGGAGAGCGAGGGGGGCTTGCTATTCACCACAAAAGAGATGCTCAAAGAAAAAGTGATCCGCCTGGCCTGCGACGAAGAGCTGCGCTTGAAACTCGGCGAGAATCTGAAACATTATCTGGACGAGGTTGTCTCCTGGGAAGTGGTGACGAGGCAGTACCACAAAGCCTACGAGCTTGCCCGCAGGTCCAAGCGCACAGGCCGACCGGTGGCCCTAGAGCCCGAGTTCTAGAAGAGAGTGTAATGAACATGGTGGAACCCAAAGAGCTTTTTAGACGTCACGAGGGCAATCCCATCATTACCGTTAAGGATTTGCCCTATCCGGCCAATTCCGTCTTCAACGCGGGCGCAACCAGGGTAGGTGACGAGACGCTGCTTTTGATGCGGGTTGAAGATAGGCGGGGGATATCTCACCTCACTGTTGCTCGGAGCAGGAACGGGGTTGGCAACTGGCACATCGATAAGCAGCTAGGCATGATGCCCAATCCGGAAACCTATCCTGAGGAGATCTGGGGAATAGAAGATCCCAGGATCACCTGCCTTGACGAACAGGAGCGGTGGGCCATAGCTTATACGGCCTACTCGGAGTGTGGGCCGCTGGTTTCCCTGGCCACCACTTCTGACTTCAAGGAGTTCACGCGTCTCGGCCCTGTCTTGCCGCCGGACAACAAGGATGCGGCCCTGTTTCCGGTCCGCTTTCTCGGACGTTGGGCCATGATTCACCGCCCGGCATCAGGCTTCAGGGGCGTTGATGCTCACATCTGGATCTCTTTTTCACCCGATCTGAAGCACTGGGGTGACCATCGTATGCTCATCCCAGCGAGAAAAGGCGCCTGGTGGGATGCAAAGAAAATAGGTCTTTCTCCGCCACCTCTCAAGACAAACGCTGGCTGGTTAATCCTTTACCACGGCGTGAGGATGACGGCCAGCGGGGCCATTTACCGGCTGGGCTTGGCTCTGCTCGATTTGGAAGATCCCCGCCGGGTCATGGCCCGGTCTGATGACTGGGTGTTTGGACCGGAGAAGGATTACGAATTGTTCGGTGACGTAGGCAAAGTCGTCTTTCCCTGTGGCTGGGTGATTGAAGGCGACCACATTCGCCTTTACTACGGCGGGGCGGACAAATGTCTAGCCCTGGCTACAGCCAACCTTTCTGAACTGCTGGCCTGGCTGAAGGAGCACAACAGTTACTCTGGAAGATTGCCATACCCTTAGCAATGCTCTCTCCGATCCCATCCAGAATAATAAAACTAAGCTATCCCGAGAAATCGACAAACGGAGTAAGGACCTCTATATCAGAAGTTCAGGTTTCCAAAAACGTTAACACAGTCTATGATGCTGTCTCTTTTTTTGAGAAAAATATATTTCCAATACTCACGAAAACCCTGGAGCACAACAAAGTAAAGGAGAAAGTCGCTTTAAGGGATATCCTGAATATTCACAATGATGATGGCATAAGAGATTTAGCACAAGTAAGAAGGATGACGAGAGCCGTAAGATCCGGAAAACACATATTCTCTATGGGAATCCCTAATGTAAAGATAGTCAAGACAAGAGAGAATGAACTACTACTATTTGACGGGCACCATTCAATGCTAGCGTACATGAATGCCGGGAAAAGATATTTGGAAGAGATCCCTCATATGATTATTGAAGATAAAGACAAAGGATACATTGATGACAAAGATATTATCGTCTTCTACGGTGAACACTCGAAAGAAATCCCAAACCATGACTGGAGACGGTATGTAATAGATTGGCAGGCAGTCAAAGAAAAACAGCTCTGCAGAAGAGTGCAAAGGGACATGGGAGAATTGTTCTGTGCAATCAAAAACAGAATAAAGTAAACTTGGTCGACTAAGTGCTCTAATTCGTAATTATGATGACGTGTTTTTAGTAGTATTGGTTCACCGCAGAGACGCAGGGGGCGCAGAGGTTTTTGTCTTTTTTGCACATCGGGAGATGACGATGGGCAAAAACTACCTGCCCTCGCGGGCGAGAAGCCAAGTGTCTTTGCACGATAGGGCTTATCCTTTTCGTTTGCCGCCATCTCCCGGCAAATGAAAAAAGACGCATCTTTGCGTTCTTTGCGTCTCTGCGGTGAGCATAGTGAATAAGGTTCGACAGGTTCAAAAAGGAGGGGTAGAGATGACAAAGAAAAAGACTAAAGAACGTACGATCACTGGCATTGTCGTCCCGGATGACTGGGACGAAAACGGCAACGTCATTCGTGTCGCTATCAAGGCTCCGGATTACGTCGAATATGTTGTCGAACGCAACAGAAAGGGAAAGGAATTGTTAACTTTCGTCGATGAAAAAGTAAAGGCTACAGGCACTGTGAGAGAGCGATTGGATGGTGATATGATCATCACTGTAAAGAGCTATGAACCATTCAAGGAGAATGATGAAGACAGGGGATGATTACAAAGAAGACTATGCGTGATGTTTCTTTGAAGACTATCTGCGGCTGTTTGCTGACTTTTGCCATGGTTCTTTGCTGATGTGGTGATGGGTAAACTCAATGGGGTCTATTCGTTTGTTTCTCGCCTTTGCCGTTTTAATGTCGCATGCGGATGCATTCGATATCAACATCATACCCGGACAGGTTGCGGTTCAGGCCTTTTTTATGATATCCGGATTTTATATGTCGTTGATTCTTGCGCAAAAATACGAAAAATGCAGCGTTTTTGTTTTTTATACAAACAGGTTGCTGCGTCTATTCCCAACGTATCTGTTCATGTTGCTTCTGTCGTTCGGAGTTCTCTATGCTCTTGATGTGGGGATATTTATTTACATTGGTAAGTTTGAAAAAGTGTTTACACACGGCGTGTTCATGGCCGTATCGTATTTGTGGGCAAACACAGCGGTGCTGGGACAGGAAATGCTGTTCCTGCTTGGCATAGATACCGCGAATTATTCCTTCTATTGGGCGCCAAACGGAACGGCCTCAGTAAAAGCCTGGAGCTACGTGTTAATCCCGCAAGCATGGTCTCTTTCTATGGAATTATATTTCTATATGTTGGCGCCCTTTATTTTACGACGTGGTATGTATTGCGTGGGAGGGATTTTCGTCCTGAGCCTTGTGTTGCGCCTGTTCATTGTTTCAAAAGGCCCGGAATACGATTTGTTTTTGCGAAGATTCTTTCCCGCGGAATTGTGTCTTTTTCTTATCGGTTATTTCAGCTATTTCCTTTTTACTCGGATCAAAGAGTATAAAAGGAAATATTCACTCGGGTTGATTTGTTGGATAACATTGCTGGCCGTGCTTGTTTTCCATAACGAAATAAACGAAAAACTCTCGCTGGCACTGCTCGCTTTCACTATGTTCTTATCGATGCCGTTTATATTTAATCTTGCAAAGGACAGCAGGCTAGACAGGTTCCTCGGCAACATTTCTTATCCAATCTATATCGTCCACTTTCTCATAATTGCAATCTTTGAAGAGTATTTCGAAGAACAGTATTTCGAAGAAGAATATGCGCTTTTCATGCTGCTGCTGGTCTTCTCCGCTTCCATAGTCATTTATTATGGCGTAGAAGCGCCTATTGATCGTTGGAGACAGAGACGGGTTAGAGCCGCGTAATCCACGAGCACATTAATATCGACATAAAGAAAGACCCAAGTATCAGATAATATACCCAAACGTTCATTTAGCAAATTCAGCGTGGAAAAGATAGGGGTCGCGTCTACACATTTGACAGAATCGGTAGGCATAGGAAAGACAATGGCTATGATGCATAGAGAAGTTTGATCAGGTGATGTTAGCTAAGGAGTTTGGGGGACATCCTATGATGTTATGCTTTGCCCGCAAGTTTCCCGGCCGGTGCCAGCCAGAGCTGAGTCGCGAAGTGAAGGTAGTTCCCGCTCAGAGTACTTTCATCCGTGGAATAAGGCAGGCTATAAATATCCTCACAAAACCATAGTCGTCCAATTGTGCTGGAAAAAGCTTGGCGGCTTTTTCCAGCCGGCCGTCTCAGCCGATTCTTGCCTGCAAAGGACTGATGAATGAACTTCTTAGAAGAGCTTGCTGCGTTCTTGAGGTCTGACACCCATGTTTTCTCGTTCACCATCCACACGAATTCCCTGTTGACATCTCCCGGGAGCTTTGGTATCTTACCTTTACTTCAGTATCCCGGAACACGGTGATAATCCGTGGCGGTCCCGCCGCTGTAATCGGAGACAGTGCCTGCATAGGCTTCTTGCCGGCCACTGACTGGTATTAACCTGTTGGGGAAACATGGGGACGTACATAAGAAAATAAATAACTCACTCAAGAAGTTGATAGTTATTTTGTCTGGCTAACCGTTCGCCCCTGCTCACTCCATACCCTACGCCCGGCTGGCTCATACTAAGCCGTCTGCCCAGTTCCGACAAACCATAGCCTAACTCTCTGACAGCCCAGTAGCAAAACAAACCCCTAGCTTCCGCTCGAATTTTTTCCCGACTCTTAGAATAGATTTCTTTCGGATCTATCTCGTATATCTTACAGACTCTTTGCTCAACGCTTTTGAGATCGTAGCCCAAACTCTTTAACTCATAGTACCGATCATACTTCTCATCGGCCTCTGCAAGCACTTCCAGCACGAAATCACTGTCACCCAGTATCCGCTCATCTCCTCTGACTCTATCTTTGCCTCTCGCCCGCTGCTTTCTTGCCTCCAACCAGCCACCAAGACTACGTATCAATCCTCCGCCAACCAGCTCCGGTCTATGACCTTCATCAACGCCAGCCTCTACATAAGAAAGGTAGCGCCTCCTGGCCGCAGCAATCTGCTTTGAAAAATACGACAGCACATATCGAGTGTCCTGCCACTCGCATTTTCTCTTGCCCATCAAAGCACTATGTCCGCTGTATTTGTATCGGTTCAGGGCTGCAATACCAGGTACCAGCTTTGCCCTCAACGGGTTCAAATGAATATAGCGAACCAGTTCCTTCAAATAAACATCTTCCTGGCAGATGATAGACTTATAACGGTTTTGAAAAAGCTGTCCGTGACGCTTGTGCCTTCTATTAAAGCTCACAGCATAGCCTG
>JAQYWL010000079.1 GCA_030145035.1 Desulfobacteria bacterium
CAACCCCGACATCCCGCAAATCGCGAAGGCGCTGAGCGCAAAGATCGACAGTGCGTTGCTGGCGGTAAATAGGGGTGTCGAGAGCCTGATGGCAGGTTTCATCTTTGATATAACCAACTGGGTCCCGGGTCTCTCTTTCCGGGAGATCATCGATAAGACGGCGGACCTCTATCTTAAGCGCAGTCGCACGCCATGGCTGATTACCTATCGGATTCCCAGGGCGGTGGCGGTGGCGGTTCAGGCGGTGGAGGACAAGCGCGGCAAGTGCGAGGAGCATGCCTTTCTCGCGGTTTATCTGCTGACCTTAGGCCACATGATTCAAAACATGCCGTTCGGGCAGCTGAAGGGGGACATCTATTACACTGGCGCGGCCACGTCGAAGCACGCGATGGTCATCCTGGTCAAGGGAGCGGAATTCAAGGACGCCATCATCGCTTCCAAGAGACGCACCGACAACGAACTTAAATGGCTCCGTACCCACACCAAGGAGTGGGGCAAGAGCGCGTGGATCGCTGATGGCTGGACTGGCGAGGCGAAGAAGTTGGCCGGGGGAGGCGTCTCACTTGACTACTTGAAGACCCGGAGGTTTCGCCGAGACGTCAAGTCCGGGATCACCTCCAAGTGGGATGTAACGGTGAGCCAGATGGTGGAGAGGGTCGCCAAGGCGTACAAAATTCAGTGATGGAGTGATCCAGTCAATGGACCGCTATACATATCATGGCTTGCTGAGAAAAGCAACTTAAGAGCATTTCCAAAGACATATCCCTATGTTGCTTCAGAACCAACGTTCCTTTGGTTTTTCCGTTTTGGTAACTTTTGCTTGACAAAATACCAATGTATGGTAATAATTATTTATGTCGTGGGACGTAAAATTTACAAGTAAGGCTGAAAAACAAGCCAAAAATGTTCCGCCTAAAGTTCGGGAAAGCCTTTTCGCCCTGGTTTTGGAAATCAGAAAGCTTGGTCCTACGAGAACTACCTGGCATAACTATGGCAAGATAAGAGGCAAAAAAGATTGCTATCATTGCCATCTGAAAAAAGGCAAGCCAACCTATATTGCCATTTGGAAGGTTACAGACAAAGAGAGCAAGCTTGTGGAGGTGCGATATGTTGGAACTCACGAAAACGCAGACTACGGACGAATTTGTTGAAATTCGTTTACGCGGTGTACCTTCCGACAAAGCAGGGTTAGTAAAGGAAGCCATTGAAAAGATCCTTAACCTGGCCGGAATCCCTGTCGAAGATACGGAAGAAGACGATGGCAGGTTATATTCTATTGAACAAGTCTTTCCCGATTTTCATGTAGGTCATGCCTTGCGCGGCCTTCGTTCCCGTGAGGAATTGACGCAGAAACAACTTGCGGAAATGATAGGAGTAAAGCCAAGCCATATCTCTGAAATGGAGAATGGCAAGCGTCCCATTGGCAAGGCCATGGCAAAGCGTTTAGCCAAAGCTTTACGTACCGACTATAAAGTTTTCCTGTGAATCTGATGTTTGCATGCTTACTCGGATTTCTCCCACTGAGCAAACAGAAGCAAACAGGGTCACATCTTAATTAAAGAGCAAACAGGGTCACATCTTAATTAATAATTATTGACAACATCATAAAATTATTCTATTCTTATTTTCAATGTAATGCTCAACAAACCGAGTAAACATAAGGGCCATAAATAAGTAAGTCATCGCGGCAATAGCCGAGCATGGGGAGAATTGGGTAAGGCGTTCGCCTTGTAAACAGTTCCCGCGTCAGCGGGAAGGCTGTTTGATCTGAATTCCCCTCCCTGCCCCGTTAAATGCGTAGCCTATTTACCCGGGGTCAGGAATTCAGATCAAGGACTCTGTGCCTCCGTGCGCTCTGTGAGAGACAAAAAAATCCCTTGACCACTTGCGCGATCAGACAGTTGTTAGAAAAACCAACAAAAAATAGAATGTGCTCCCAGTTAGCTCACCGCAGAGACACAGGAGGCGCGCCTGATGACCATGCAGAGTCTCCCATCCTTAGGAATTGTGTTTGTAGCCCTGGCCGTCGTTTTCGTGGGCATCGCTCTTCGCGACTACTTGAAGACAGAAGCCAAGATGACTATCGCCCGAAAAACCTGGATTCGGATTGCCTTTATCTTTGCCGGCGTGGGAATAGGTCTCTACTTTTTCCAGACCTTTTTCCGGTAGCAGGAAAATTGGGTTGGGGATGAAAGTAAAGCATGCCAAATCACTTAACTCAGCCATTCGACTTGAATTATCTCTTCTTTTTCAAGCACTTTGAACTCTGGGTCTCCGGAGAGCAGAAAGCACTTGTGGATTTTGGCCAGAGCCGCAGCAAATGTGTCTGCATAAGAGATCGGGTAGTTTGCCTTGAGCGTGGCAGCCGTCATGAGAAGATATTCGTCAATGCGATTGATAAAAGTCAAAGGAAAAGCCTTGATCCTTGAATAAGCCAGGTCCGCTGAATTCTGCCCCTGTTCCCTGAGCATGATGTAATAAACCTCTCCAAGTTGAATCGCATGCAAATAGAGTTTACAATCGCCTTTACGCGCCTGCTTGAGAAGTCTCTCCAGCCGTTCGGAAAAGGGTTCATTTTCAAGATAGCCGATTAGGGCATAACTATCGAGCACGAATCTTTTTGACATACCCAACCTTTCTGTTTTCTCTTTCCTTTTCGCGCTTTTTTGCGTGAAGATAGGCCTTCAAGATACCAGAGCCGGAAAACATCCCACGTGCAGCCTCAATGGGGTCTTCTGAATCCGGTACCATCAAGATACCGTCTTCTTTTTCGATCCAACGGATAGATGTGGAAGGCTGTATTCCGTATTTTTCCCTTATTCTCTTAGGAATGACGACCTGCCCTTTAGACGTAACCCTTGATTGTGCAGCTTGCATTTATCTCTCCTCATCGATTATAGAATCAAACGCCATTGAGCTCGATGGCATTGGAGCCACATCAGCCGAAATGGTGGTCAGCCCTACGCAGTGACCACTCCGCCTGCCTTGCCAAATAATACTACATGGGAAGTAAGAAACCGTCAAGGCATATCTCTTACTTTTTGGAAAGGCATCTTTAATCACGATTAAAGATGTGCGGATACTTGCAGCAGCTATAGGTAGGTGGAGGACGCTCTTGGTGTAGGGCTACTCGCCTAACCCCCTCGCCCAGCCAAATGGGTTAAAGGATCGGCAAGCGACTGGAAGCGCGCCAGCCGGATGGTGTCCTGGTTTCGGAAGGAAAGGAGAGGCATCAGGCCGTTGTCCAGGATGGTTTCTGCGGCTCGCTCGGTGAGCACCACCTCGGCACAAGGCTTGATCCTGGATTCACCCTCCTCCTTGTAAATGTGCAAAGGGAGGCCTTCGATATCCTGGATCACGCCGGGCCGAAGGTTCCAGCCGTGATGGGTAAAGGCCTGGGCCAGCAGGTAAACACAGGCAAAAGATGGATTGCCCCACAGGTAGTCATCGTGGCTTGGGACATCGGGAATTTCTTCAAAGTCAAACCGCTCAATTGAATCGGTGTCTGAGCCGTACGGCAGGCGGAGGAGAAATCGGGGAATGGCAAGGCCAAGATATGATGCCTCCGGAAGTTTTCTGAGCGCATCCCATGCCTGACTGTCTTCTGCACTGGTCGGCCGCTGCCAGTCGTCAGGGTCCGGTGTTTCAGACAAAGAGTCACAACCCAATATATGGCCGCCGGCCGCCGAGATAAACGGAGCACCCGCTTGGCTTGCAATCTTGGCCATACGGCCCAGCAGTTCTGCGTCTTCGCGGATCTGATCGAAGGTGTAGTTACTCGCCACGACCGCCCATGGCTCTGCGCCGGGAGTCTCGACTGTTTGCTCTACAAGGAGCCTGTAGGCGCCGGTTGATCGCAGGTCTTCTGTCGCGCCCAGATCAGCAGCCAATTCGGCCTTTGATATATCAAGTAAATAGAGCTTGAGATCCGAACCTGTCTCCAGCCTAGAAATGAGGAAATAAAGCCCTCGCCAGGCCGCTTCAATGGCCTGAAAATCAGGGTGGTGCAGGATTGTCTCCATCAGCTTAGCAATAGAAGCATCCACAGCGGCTACCAACTCCGCCTGCTGCGGGTCCACGTCAGGGACCAGATGGGGTTTGACTATTCTCTGGAGGAACGCGTTCCACCCTGACGAGTCCGTCAACGTCCTTGTTTCCGGCGGTCTGCCTTCCGTCTCATCTATCATCTGATCAAGCAAGCTGCCACTCGTGACGGATATTTCCGGCGCAGGAGCTGGTTGTTCTGACTCCATCCCCGCCCAACTTCGCACTTCCTTTGCGGCTGAGGCGAACGTTCGAGTATCCTCCAGCTTCTTGCGTGTCTCCCTCAGTGCTTGAAACACCTCAACCCGTTCGAAGATCCGGTCGGGATGAAAATCGTCCAGTTCGGTGAATCGGATAGCAACGAAAGGCGTGTCGTTTCCTGCAACGGACAGATGGATCTCCACGCCAAGCTTTGCCAGCACCTCATCGAAATTGTCCCGGTCCACCGGAAGAAAAAGTCTGCCGGCCAGTGCAGAGCCCGGCTCGAAAACCCCTCGGCTGGCACGACCGCTGAAATCACCCAGAATGGCAATCCGAAACGGCGTCTCTGGTTCTGGCACACCGTGAGTTTCTTCCATCGTTGCCACGATATTGACGTCGATCTTTCCGAATGAGATGGGTTCTGACATCACGATACCTCTTATAAAATCGCTTCGCTATTTTATGTAACGCGGCTACGCCACTCGAAAAAAGGAAATTCCTATACTATCAACCCAACCTACCAGGCTGTCATTGCGAGCGATAGCGAAGCAATCTCTAAGTACCTGGAATCCAGCAGATTGCTTCGTCGCTTCGCTCCTCGCAATGACATCTTGGGATCCTTGCGAAATTCGGGTTTATACTTTAATAGTTCTTGGTATTCTAATAAGTATTGGAAACGCTGAATGCCCCTCTGGGTCTAAGAGGAGTTTACCTCCGTGATCGGAAATTATCTTATGGGCTATGTTCAGAAAGAGCCCCAGACTCCATGGCTTGCTTTCTAACTCAGGATCAAAGAGTTCACAGAAACGTCTATCCTTACCAATTTCCCCAATGAGGATCTCGAGCTCATTGCCACAATGCTGGATAAGTATCTTGAGTTCCGATCCTTGAGGAATGCTTAAAAGGATTTCCTTAAAGATCATGGAAAGCGCCTTTTTAAAGAGTTCAGAATCAAAAGGGATCATTACATGCGGGGTATTTACACAAAGGAGAGGGCGAAGGCCGTTTCTTAACGATTCCCAATCATGACTTTCAATGACTTCCTCAATGAGATAATCAATTCTCTGTAGTTTCTTGTGATGCGGCGGAAATTTCACAAAATCATCCACCTCTCTTAGAACCGTTTCTACTCTTTCAACCAGGGTCGTAATAGCCTGAAATTTTGCGCTGGCTGAACTTTCTGACCCTGATTGCGCTATCCTTCTCACAAATCCTCCTATTGCCATGAGAGGGTTTCTAATTTCATGGGCCATGGCCTGAGCCAGGCGTACATAAGCCGCTTTCCGCTCCATATCAATCAACCGTGCTTCTGTCTTCCTCAAGGTCTCCATAGTGCTGGCATAATGATCCTTGAGCTCAGACCAGAGGCGAGCATTCTCAATGAAAGGAGCGAGCATGAAAGCGATGGTTCTTAAGAACTCTAAATCGTCTTGGTTGTAAACCCCTGGGATATTGCGATCCAGATAAATCAGACCATAGATCTGATCATGATGGATGAGAGGAACACATAAAGCACACCTGATTTTCAGGCCTAAAACACTTTCTTGTTCCTTTAAAGAAGCCTCACTGAGTGCGTCTTCAAGAAGGAAAGACTCCCCGTTCCGGAATAGCCGGTTAACAATACTCCTGCTGAGTGGAACAGATTTTGAAGAAGAATCTAACAATATGGGTTTAAGGGTCCCGTCTTCCTGAAACAAAGCCAGATAACCTCGATCCTGTTTGAAAATTTCTTTGAATCTCGAAAAGATCTTTTCTCCCAAAACTGCTATGTCCTGATTTTCGGATAACTCGGTTGTAATTTCGTAGATCAATTTCAGCCTCTCACGGTCTAATTTCCACTCAGCCGTAGGGTCAAGAGAATGTAAAATAAGGGTTTGTTCTGAGACGTCCTCTTCTTCTTGGCAAATCAGGAACTTAGTTTGGCCCAATTGAACTGAATCACCCGCTTTTATAAAGGTTTTTTCTTTTATTTTCTGATCGTTGACATAAACTCCGTTACGACTTTTAAGATCCTCAATCCATATCTGGTTATCTATTTCCACAATCAGGGCATGCCGGTGCGAAATGCTGGGATCTGAGAATGTCAGGTCAGCTTCATTACTGCGACCAACAACACAGGGCAAGTCTATCTGATGATTCCTTCCGGAGCTTAATTCTTGAAGAACGATATGTTTCGTCATGACATTTATAGTGAGCTACTTTCTATTCCTTGTTGTCATTCGAGATTTCTAGGGAATATATCCAAACCCTCTTCTTTTGCTGCTTTTGAGAGCCTCCTATCATAACAGGCAAAAATGAATTCATGCTGAATGTGTTCATGCACAGTCAATGCTGAAGCAAGATGAATCGCATCGAAACCTCTAAGCGGATGTGCGGTTACTAATTTGCCGATTTCTTCATTCAAGTCGTTGCTGACATCTACGTGAATAAAGCTCATCCAGTCTTTTTGAAATGAAATGATAACCGATTCAAAAAGGCTTTCATCAATATCCTTTGCTTCCCTTTTTTTTCTGAAAATGGAAGCCATAGTTTCTGCGTAAGCCAAAGTAGAGTACTTTGGGCATAGGCGTTTTGTTGAACAGCTCACTCAATTCAATCAACGAGTCGCATAGAAAATTGTTACAGGTGTTTGAACGCATGTTCCTCGGCAAACTGCAACCCTTTTCCGTGTGATATACACATGAGCCCTCGTAGCTTTTCTCGGCCACATACTCCATGTACGCAGCGAGCACATGCCTTGGTTTTTGATCGGGATGTCCGGACATATAGCGGAAAATGGTTTCTTTTTCTGATATTGTCTCACTAATCATGTTCGAGAGGAATTCGCAAAAAACTTTTTTTCTGCGCTCTGGAAGCCTGACGATCCTTCATAAGTTTTTAGATATCATTGTGTACGGATAGAGAGTCGCATCATAGCCATGAACGTGTTTTATTGTTCTCATCACGCAAGCGACATATTCCGCCTCTTCTTTCTTCCTTTTTTCCTCCATCCTTTTCCTTCGCAATGCGGAATGTTGAATGTTCCACTTGATTTGTGCGGATTGAAGAGAAAAAAATCGTTTGAAAGCAACTCCGCTCATTTGTGGCTTCTTGATAAGCACACGTTTACACTCAGCTTTGAGACACACGGGCTCAGTTACTTCCTTATTTCCTTACTACCGACTTACAACAGTGCCGGTTTCTCGTCAATGGGGGCAGTTGGGCGGGCACGGGACGGCCGGCGTCGGATTGGCGTGCTGCCACCCCGGGGTCCGAAACCATGAATACGTCCAGTGTTGCAACGCCTGTTGCAGGGCATTAACCGCGTGATTGTAAGTTACCCTATATAGCATGGCCCCGGCGCCTGCGCCGGCGCCTGCGCCGAACATCTGGTTTAGCGGTGGACCATGCCAGAGGTTTGCGGCCGTGATGTCGCGATCATAGATATCATACGCGCCAGCCGGAGGGGGGGGCAGTCCACCCGGGACCCCCGCAAAAGTACCATGGTTGTTAAA
>JAQYWL010000322.1 GCA_030145035.1 Desulfobacteria bacterium
CATGGACGCTCATAGAATCGTTATTCTGGAAGATTTAACCAGTTGCCCAAAATTTGGCAGTCACAAATTTAGTATCTGATGAAACTCCTTGACCGGATCCTCTCTTGCGTTGACAAGATCATACCGGGCTTACAGAATGACAGCACCAGGGAGTGGGGAAGAGTGACAGAAGAAGGCAAGGTCCTACGTGAAGAGATTGAGAAGATGTCTAAGAGGGCCAAAGAGGCTACTGATTCGACTGAGTGACCCCAATCAAGGAAACAAACCTAATCAAGGGATGCCATGGACTGAATATCGAAATCCTGTCTGTTATAAAGAAAGTGGGGAGTTGCGGTCCTTGCATATCTGAATCGCTAACTCTATTTCTATCCTAAGAGCTTCTTGCAAATCGGCTACGTCTATGTTTTCTCCATCAGGAAGGCTTCTTTAATCTCCTGAACCTCTTTTTCGAGGGTCTCGACCTTGTTGTGTAACTGTGCGTCATACTATAGTCACGGTAGTTCCGCTGTAGCCCTGGTCTATACCGACTGCCTTGTTGGCGTTCGAATCCGGTGCTCTGGCCAACTGTAGACGGCGGAGATTTTCCAGTGGACTCATGCCAAGATCCACCCAAGCATCTTTCAAGCTTAGCCATCAAGTCTCTATCAACGAATCCACGAAATTCACGAGCCATCAAATCTGGTCTCAGACATTCTCCTGATGGGGCTCAATGGTTACCAAGATAGGGCTTTGCACCGACATTCATCAGATTTTCATCTTTTCTCTTGACAGGAGGACTATAGGATGTCCCGCATCTCGGGGTATTCATGTACGGCCCCTTCATGTTTTGGTTGTATGAATAGATACAATCTATTTTCCTAATGTCAAAAAGGAAGTCCCCTTTTGGGGAAACCCCAAGGAGATTCAGGCCAGGAAGGAGAAAGGATGTCACAGATGCACAAGAGCTATTTCCACCGGGGCGGAAGAGTTCCGCTACTTGGCGTGACGATCCCTGAGCAGTTCGCGCACGTGGCGCAACAGTTCCCTGCTTGCGAGGCAGTTGTCTGCTTCCCCCAAAAGCGACGGCTGACTTATGCCGGTCTGGCGGAATCCATCGATCACCTCGCCCGCGGACTCCTCGGCATGGGGTTTGGCAAGGGTGACCGCATCGGCGTCTGGTCGACCAATAACGTGGAATGGCTGTTGCTCCAGATGGCCACTGCGCGCATCGGGGCGATCCTGGTCAACATCAACCCGGCCTACCGGCGCAGGGAGCTCGCCTATGCCTTGCAGCGCTCAGAGGTCCAGGGCCTGTTCACCGTCCCAGCCTTCCGCACCAGCGATTACGTGGCGATGCTGGTGGAACTGATACCTGAGCTCAAAGAGGTTTCCGGAGGTGTGCTGAAAAGCAAGGAGTTTCCGTTCCTGCGACGAGTGGTCCTGTATGAGCCGGCTCAGCCTGTCGAGACCGGTCGACCTCACCCCGGCTTTGGCACCTGGTCGGAAGTTCTGGGCGCAGCCAGCGGCATTTCCAGTGAACAGCTCGATGAGATCACCGCTTCGCTGGATATGGACGACGCCATCAACATCGAGTATACTTCAGGCACCACAGGATTTCCCAAGGCCGTGGTACTCTCCCATCACAATATCCTCAACAATGCGTATTTCGCCGCCCAGGCCATGCATTTCTCGGAGGAGGACCGCCTGTGCGTACCGGTCCCCTTTTACCACTGTTTCGGGATGGTCCTGGCTAACCTGCTGTGCCTATCGGTCGGGGCCTGTATCGTGCTCCCCTGTGAGCATTTCAATGTCATCGCAGTGCTGGAGGCAATCGAAACGGAAAAATGCACCGCTATTCATGGCGTGCCAACCATGTTCATCGCACAACTGGAACATCAGCAGTTCAAGGACTTTGACCTTTCTAGCCTGCGCACGGGTATCATGGCCGGCGCTCCCTGTCCGCCTGCACTCATGAAGCTGGTGATGGAGGAGATGCACTGCTCCGAGATCCTGATCGGCTATGGTGAGACGGAGGCATCCCCGTTGACCCACCTCACGTCACGGGACGACAGCATGGAACGCCGAATCGAGACCGTGGGCAAGAACCTTCCTCACCAGGAGGTGAAGGTGGTCGATATCGACAGCGGGCAGACTGTGCCGCTAGGGCGAACGGGTGAGCTCTGCACCCGAGGTTATCACGTCATGAAGGGCTATTACGGGGATCCTGAAGCCACCCGAAAAGCCATTGACGCAAATGGTTGGCTCCACTCCGGAGATCTGGGCTCGATGGACACCGACGGCTACGTGCGGATCACCGGGCGACTCAAGGAAATGATCATCCGCGGGGGAGAGAATATCTACCCCAGAGAGATCGAGGACTTCATCTTCACCCACCCCAAGGTGGCCGAGGTGGCGGTATTCGGTGTCCCGCATGATTATTATGGCGAGGAAGTCATGGCATGGATAAAGCTGCATGCCGGAGAGACCGGGACAGAACAGGAAATCCGGGATTTTTGCAAGGGACAGATCGCCCACTTCAAGATCCCGAAATACATCTGGTTCGTGGAAGAATTCCCGATGACAGTGACCGGGAAGCTACAGAAGTTCCGCATACGGGAGATAGCGGTCAAAAGGATGCGAGAAAAAGGCGGAGGAAAAGAGGGGGGCATCCAGAAAGCGCAGGCCACTGGACGGCTGGAAGCTGGCGGGTTTTGAAAGGTCGCTGTTCTTAACAATGTTTTTGTAATTTTGGATATTGCTTTGGCTGTCATCAACGGCGTGGATTTTCCTGTAACTTGGAACTTTCAGCTAACCAGAATTACCTTATTTCCTTGTAAGCCGCTTTATCGCCCATATTGCTAAACGTATAAAATAGACAAACACTATCGGGAACAAGATTACATAAATACCGAGTGGTAATGATTGGCGAGGGTGAACCCCGCAAACTACGAGGACAATCCAACACAGACAACTCCCGATACAGCCACACAAGAGCCAAAGCCACTCTTTGGTTACCTTGTTCATCGTGGGTTTGTCATCCCTTGTCCCCTGTGCAAGGAGAAAGATCGCGCCAATTGACACCAAAAGATGGCACAAAAACAATGGGCGGGAAAGCTGTTTTGCTAACCCGCCCACATCTCCTGAGTTTTGGTCGGGGCGAGAGGATTTGAACCTCCGACCCCCTGAACCCCATTTAGCGAATCACAGGCAAGAACCAAACGATAACCTATTAAAAAGACAACGTATTTTGGGGCGCCTAACTTTTCAATCCCTTTGTGCATGATGTGCATGATGTGCATGGGGTGCATGATATCAATAGGTTACGCATGGTGTCGGCCAGTGTGGCTACACATAGGCAACACAGAGCCTTTATCATCTCCAGCACAAAACGTAAAGCTCTCTCAGGCTCTCAAACATCCACCCCCCTTTTTCCATCTCAACCCCACGATCTAACCCGCCCCACCTACCCTTCCATCCAAAACACATAGCCACCCCATACCTCCACTTAACCGCACCGCACCCGCAAGCAGCACTCATCACGAACCAGCACCCAGGGGAATCGTTCATCGAGGACTCCATAGAGCTCACAACCAAACCTTGATTTCCCATTGTGCACACGCCGCTTCCGGTCACACCCCCATTTTTTTCTTGTGTGTGGCTCTATTTCCCATTAGTCTGTGGCACACAAAACAACCACACGATACAAATGGTGAACCATGCCTCCAAAAGGCTTTAAATGTAAGCAGTGCGGAAACTGCTGTCTGAATCTCAGTGGTGCTTTTGAAACATGTGCAACCGAGGAGGATGTCCGACTCTGGAATGATGAAGGCCGGGATGATATTCTGGAGTGGGTTGATCCCATACCGTTGGGCGACCAATTTATCTACGATATCTGGATTAGCCCAAGAACAGGCGACGATGTTTCAAGATGTCCCTGGTTGAGGAAATTACCCAACCAGGATAGGTACATCTGTCGTATTCATGATGTAAAACCGGTACATTGTAGGGAATACCCGCGATCCAGGAAACATGCTGAAGAGACAGGTTGTAGGGGATTTGAGAATTGACCTTTTTTAATGAGGAGACCAGACATGGACAGGCTTGCTTTCGCAGAAGGCCTCGGGAAGAAGATCATCACGAGCCAGCAGAAGTCTTTTGAAGCTGGCAGCGAGTTTGACGATCTTAGCCACATCACGAATATGAAACGGATAATTGTGGCGATCTCAGATTATTTGAAATCTGAGGATATGCCGGAGAATGGGATTAATGCTATGGCTGACTCTTTGAAACGGCTCGGCAAAGGCTTGTTTGTAACTGGGTGCGTTTCTAATAAAGACGAAGATGAGGATGAGGGCGAGGTTAGAGAGGACTCAGAAATCTGGTTCGATTACATCTATGAGCATGAGGAATATCCCGAATAAAGGTCAGGTTTGAGGAACTATCCAGCCCCCATTCACCCTCTCCCTCAACACCCCCGAACACTTAAACACCACCACCCTCCTCGACCTCACCATCATATCTTCACCAGTCTGAGGGTTCCTTCCTCTGCGTTTCTCTTTGTCCCTTATACAGAATTTCCCAAACCAGGTGATCAGGATATCTTCCCGGATGCGAGGGTTCTCTTGATGATTTTCAGGAGTTGCACACTTAGTTAGCCCCTATAGTAAGGTAAATGGTGACTAAAATGAAAACCCCTGGGGCCAGCAAGCCGCATATCGAACAGGCCAGCACGTCTCAGGGGCTTAGCAAAAGGAGGCCGTGACGAAACATTGAAAAATCGTCATGCCTTTTGGTTGCATAAACGAAACTGGACGAAATGTCAAGGTGCCAACATACTTTATCCGCTATGGCAAGGCGAACAGACCTCTCTGTAGCCATGCTGGGAAGGGTCTACGAAATCCAAGGGTTCCTTAATCATGGTGGGACAAAAACTTGGGCTGAAACCTTAGCCGGAGAAAAGTGGTGATTGGTTTTGGAAACCTAAAAAATTTGGGCTCTCAAATAGTATAACAACATAGCAGCGATCTAGATTCTTCGGCCAGATGGCTCATACGCAATCGCATACAACATATGGGGACCATCGGAAAACAGGCAGGATCAAAATGACCCTGCCTGCTCAAGAACTAATGTTTACTTAAATCCATTCGCTCAATAGATTCAACTCCTCCAATTGCATTAAGTAATTGTTGTCTAGTGATGTTCTTCTGCAGGCGGTGTCTCCTCAGG
>JAQYWL010000497.1 GCA_030145035.1 Desulfobacteria bacterium
CACAATGGCCTATAACACGGCCTTTATGTAAGGCCAAGAGATTGAAAAAGCCAGACGTCACATGCTGGAGCCACCCGAGCCGTGCTTGATCGTCTGTGGGGGGCAAGCCAGCCTCTAAGCCCTTGGGTTCAAAGGCATCATACATTGCCTTCAAGCTTTCGTAATCTGCGGCTTCATAGGCCCGAACCTCTATGACACGCCCACATTTGTCCTTGATCCGAGTGGGCAGAGTTTCAAAGCTCAGCCCCTTTTGCAAGCCAGTGCTCATCTTATTACCCGGCGAAAGGTGCCTCACTGAGACTCAAGAAATACTATCCTGCGTGTGTGACCGCCTCGAAGCCAGCCACAAGGTCGAAGAGTTCTTCGTCGATAGAACTCTGCCGTTGTTGGTGGAATTGAGCGTTGAGTTCTTCCAAACGATCTTCGATATTTCTCTCAGCGGCCTGCATCGATGCGAGCCGGCTGGCATTTTCGCTGGCCAGTGACCCGGCAAAGGCGCGGTATAGGGATACAAAGAGATATTCTCGAATCAATGAGGAAAAAAGCTTGTTCCAATCCATGGTAAAGAAAGGGAGGGCGCGGCAGGGCCACGGTTTGTGTTCCAGGTCTTGAAACCACCCCGGGTCCACCGGCAGAAGATAGAAGGTGTTGGGGCGATAGGAGGCACCCGAGATCGGTCTGTTATAAAAAAGGACAAACTGATCGATTTCACGCTCGGAGCGCCACGCCTCTATTTTCAGCACCATGTCCTGCACGATGGGTGTAATGCCAGCCACAGAGTCCGGCAGAGAAACGTGGTCTTCAACCGGGTGTCCGGCCTCTTCAAGGCGTGCAAAAACTCGCAGACCCACGGCCAGCACCGCACGGTTTTCTTCCCTGATCCGGAGTTTATCCATTTTATTGGCCGCATAGCGGGCTATCACTTCATTAAATTGTCCCACCATGCCCTGGTCCGAACCAAAGACAACGGCCCCAAGTCGTCCGCTCAGCACAGGTTCGGCCATTGTGACCCCCAGGGGTCTGTGTTTAAGAATGACCTGAAAACCCATCTCAACCGTTCGGTTGTATTCGGCAAGGGATTCTACCGCCTTCTCGTACTGCCGGATACTCACAGCAGCAAGGGCCTTCATTGTCTTCACCACAGAGTGCAACTCTTCCGCACTCTTAATCTTCCGTTTCAGCGACTCAATCGTTTGCATAGAGCTCCTATTGTCTCTCACAGAGCCCACAGAGAGGCACCGAGTCTTTGAGCTGAATTGCTGAGAGGGCAATTCAGCTCAAACTACCATGCCGCTATCGCGGGACACGTTCACTGACCCAAATGCTTATGTCGATGATCAATGTTGGCATGCCACAGGTTACAAATGCCACGGAGTGGCTGAGAGTTTTGTCTGATTTTTCCTCTCAAAAAATCAGACGAAAGAAAACACCTCTGTGATCTCCGCGGGCTCAAGCGACCAAAGGGAGCGGGCGAGAGATCGCTTTTC
Source organism: Desulfobacteria bacterium (assembly GCA_030145035.1). Taxonomy (GTDB): domain Bacteria; phylum Desulfobacterota; class Desulfobacteria; order Desulfobacterales. The sequence continues at coordinate 1,488 of JAQYWL010000497.1, forward strand.
GAGCTATGCTCAGCAGGGCATCCCGATCCTTCTCGCTGAGTTTATCACCAGATTCAATACGCGTGCAGAGGTCGGGCAGTTCCTCGGTAACGGCCTTGCGTATGAGTTGCTCTGCCTCCGCGATCTCATTCGGTGAAAGCTGATCAAAGACGCCCTCCGTCACAGTTAGAAGAACAGCAATCTGCTGGGGAACCGACATGGGTTGATATTGGGGCTGTTTAAGAATCTCTCGAACACGGCGGCCATGCTCCAGTGTTTTGCGCGTTTCCTTGTCTAGACGCGTGCCAAAACGTGAAAATGTCTCCAGTTCCTCGAACTGGGAGTAAGAAAGGCGCAAATCGCCTGCCACGGCTCGATACGGGGGGAGCTGTGTTTTTCCGCCCACCCGGGACACCGATTTGCCAACGTCCACGGCTGGGAGCACCCCTTTTTGAAACAGATCCGGGGCAAGATAGATCTGACCGTCAGTGATGGAAATGATATTTGTTGGAATATATGCCGATATGTTTTGACCCTCTGTCTCCACGATCGGCATGGCGCTCAAAGAGCCGCCCCCGTGCTCTTCTCGGAGATGGGTAGCCCGCTCAAGGAGTCTGGAATGGATATAGAATATGTCACCGGGAAAGGCCTCCCTGCCGGGAGGCCGGCGCAGCAGGAGTGAAAGTTCCCGATATGCCTGGGCATGGCGCGTCAGATCGTCGTATACGATCAATACGTCCCGTCCCTGTTCCATGAAATACTCTGCCATGGTGGTCGCCGCATATGGTGCAATGAACTGCAAGCCGGGGGGATCTTCCCCTTCAGCCACCACCACGATACAGTAGGCCATGGCATCATACTTCCGGAGGTCGTCAATGAGCTTTGCCACAGACGAGCTTCGCTGCCCGATGGCACAATAGATACAAAGTACTTCTTTATCTCGCTGGTTGATCATCGTATCCAGTGCGATAGCGGTTTTGCCGGTTTGTCGGTCGCCGAGGATGAGCTCTCGCTGACCCCGGCCAATGGGAATCAAGGCGTCCACCACCTTGAGCCCCGTCTGAAGGGGGACGGTGACAGGAGCGCGATCCATGATCTCAGGCGCTTCTCGTTCGACAGGACGTCGCTCTAAAGTG
>JAQYWL010000025.1 GCA_030145035.1 Desulfobacteria bacterium
AGGACTGTCCAGAGGCCTTCCAACGCACTGATGGTCAGCACTGTCAAGCCGATCCAGTGAAAGAAGGGGTCAATTAGGTAGGCAACACCGGAGAAGAAGACCAGCCCAAGGATGAAAGTGGACAGGTTGACGCGAAACAGAAGTATTAGCAGCAAAACCAGTATGTTGTGGAGGCTCAGGAACGGCGTGAGGCCTGCAATCATGGAAAAACAAAACGCAAGGCTGATCTGGCCCGGGTCGGTTTCCGAATTTAGCACTCTTAGCACCTTGGCAATCGCGCTCAGCATGGCATCCATCCAACGGCCGGGCTACCAGGAGAAGACACAGTGCCCGGTTGGGATCCAAGTAAGACCTCAATTGAGCGATAACGCTCAATTGTAAAGTTATTTGTTATTCGTTACTCGAAAAGAAATCAGTAACTATAAAACCAATAACCGACAACGGATAACACCTATTATTTTTATTTCTCTAAACCATAAAACAATTAGGCGGGTCAATAAGGTGAAGACCGTATTTGCAGGGTATAAACCATGTATTTCACCAGTAGGAATAATCTACTGCCAACAACTCGCGGGCAATCTCAGCCTGGGACGCAAGTCTATACCAAATTCAATGGCGTCGCCTCAAGCCGCGCAAGGTCCGGTTAGGACACAAATACCTCAGCTCCACGAATCCAAGCGATGGTGCAGCCGGGACTTTCAAAATACTGTTTCAGACGGAAGGAGGGGGACGGACGGAAGGAGGGAGAAGGACGGAAGGAGGGAGACGGACGGAAGGAGGGGGACGTTCGTGCAGAACGTGCTTAAGGCAGCTACAGCGAAGCAGTTGAACATTACAGATTTTGGGCCCCGGTTCCAGGACAGCCCAAAAGCAAAGAAGACTCCTACGTCAAGGGTGGGCGCCCCCTAACAGGAAAACAGCGGTCGGGATTGCCTCTACTGTGTGTCCGGCTATTTCCGTTTCAGACCATATGGTGCTGTTTAAAAGAATTGCTTTTTCGGGGGGGTATTTGGAAAGAAATGAACGATACCCTCGGCTGATCGTTACTTGTTTCAGAATCCCGGATTTTACTTCTATGCTTTGAACCGGTTTGACGCCTGATATTATGAAATCGACTTCAGCGCCGGAAAAAAACCGGGGTCGAACCTACACATTTGACAAAACTGGCCTAAATTGATAAACACATTAAGCGATTGAGAGAGTTTCCACATCAATAAAATCTTCAATTTGATTATGGCCAGAGCATTAAGGATACAATTCCCCGGCGCTTTCTATCATGTTACCTCGAAAAGTTATAGGGGTCAGGTCTCAACATTTGACATTTCGGATAAACATTGGCATTGGGGTAAGGTCTTCATTCTTGACAAAAAGGGGTAAGGGGGGACATTGGTGTAGTAATCATCTGAGGAAAGGAGGTAACTAGAATGACTCGTGTTTGGTATGAAAACCCTAAAATTATTCTACTCATAGTGCTTGTAGTGCTTTCTCCAGGCATTGCAAAAATTATCACATCTATTGTTAAGGCTATTTTTTAATTGGGGAAAGTTTGGCGACGCTCTTTAGTTTTACAGTTTCTAAGTAATCCTTTTAGAGCCGGTTCATGATGGCAAGAAAGTCGAGGATAGAGCAATTGAACGTTGCAGTGGACCCATGTGGGAAACTTTGAGGACATTATTGACCAGGTTGAATAAGTGTGATTGGGCGAGGGGAAACAGGTGATTTGGAGGAAGCGGTAGGATTGTTTATGTCCATCTTCGTGCAAATGTGAGATTTTGACACCGGAAAACGATTTAGATGTTGCCATTTTGGCGCCAAATTGCTATATTTTAAATAATAAATCAACGGAGTATTACCTTGTTACGGAGGTATAGGACATGGCAATATCCAAACAAAATCAGCGGGTTTCAGCACGAGTGCCAACGCACGTGCACCAAATGTTAGAGCAGGCGGCAGAACTCACCGGGGCAACCTTGAACCAGTTCCTTGTGCAGTCGGCATTTGAGAAAGCACAGAAGGTTATCGAGCATGAACGGTTCATAAAGATGACGATACGATCTGCGGCCGCATTTTTCGATGCGCTTGAAAATCCACCCGAGCCGAACGAGAAACTTTCAAATGCCATCAAAGCCTATAAGGGTTCATTCGATGGCACTCAAAATTGAACCCCTTACCCGCGATCATGGTAGAGTATCGTTTGACTGCGGCAACAATGAGCTTAACCAGTATCTGAAAAAACCGCGCGGCAGCATACAGAAAAAGGAATTTCCAGAACATTTGTTTTGTTGATGAGAGCAAGCCGTCGGAAATCCTTGGCTTCTTCACTTTAACCTCATCTGAAATAATCGTAGAGAAATTGCCGCAGAAATATGCCAAGAAGTATCCCTCAAGGGCTCCTGCTGCGAAACTTGCGAGACTTGCCGTTGCAAAGAAATATCAGAGACAAGGCCTGGGCTCTCACATGATGGTGAATGCAATAGAACGGGTACTAAAAGTCTCCGAGCATCTTGGTATCATTGGCTTCTTTGTTGACGCAAAAAACAAACAGGCGGGAGCTTATTATGAGCAGTTCGGTTTCATTCCACTGCCTGATAACCCTCTAGAACTTTTTCTGCCTCTCTCCACTCTCAAAAAAGCCTATGCGTGAAGTTTGGGGACGCTCTACAGTTTTCCAGTTTTGCAATGAGACCAAGGTCGGGGGTCGCTTCGTTGACTGAGTTCAAGGAAGAGCAGGCACAGTAAATGGCCAGGAAAGTTTGGCGACGCTCTTTAGTTTTACAGTTTCTAAGTAATCCTTTTAGAGCCGGTTCATGATGGCAAGAAAGTCGAAGATAGAGGAATTTAGCTCATAGCTCATAGGTGATAGCTGGGAAGTAGGAGACATCCATGGGCGCTAGATTTGGAAAATATGGCGATGCCAACCGCAAGGCGCAGGTCCAGCAACACAGGTCTTAGGAAAATGTTTAAGAAGATGTGCACGTTCTGCACGAACGTCCCATTTGTCCTTCATTTGTCCTTTCGTCCCATTTGTCCTTTTGGGTAAAACGCTCTATTTTGAAGTTAAGCTCTCACGACATAAGGACCTCATAGAATGAGCTTGGAATTGGCTGTCTTCATCATGTTAGTAATTATACTGGCTACATTTTTCAGAGGCTTGCGTTATTCGTCTCTTATGGAGGCAGGGCATAGAATACCAGTTAGTGAGATCGAGCTTATTAATTTCAAAATAAGTCATCCATGTGTCTTCTTCCCTAGATTGATAGCAAGAGTTAGAAACAAATCGAGACAGTACACGCTGACGGAAATAGCCTTGCAGATAACCATGCTAGACTGTGTAAATGATGATTGCGATATACTTGGACGAAGGGATGAACTGATTTGGATTGAGGTGCCTCCGGGACAGGAAAAGGACGTAGTCGAGTATGTTCACATTTCAAACACGAGACAACCATCAGGGAAAATTTCTTGGCAGTATAAAATCCTATACGCAACCGGTAGATAAGGAAAAGCAAGGTGTCAGACCTACACATTTGACAAAACGTCCGGGACATGGGGACATCCTAGGAAAGTAGGAAACTCCCATAAAACCAAAAACTCCGGGACGTCCCCATTAACATCATTAACATTAATTTTCGGAAAAGCGGGATGCCCTTCAATGGGCGACCCCATGATCTCTCACGCAAGGGGCCATGTTCGGAATCATTCTTATTTCCGCCTGCACATTGATGCACATCTACGTCTTCTGGCGCGCCGCCTCGGTGCCGTTTGTGGACCGGCACGTCCCCGGAAAGGTGTTGATACCGGTTGGCGTGGTCCTCTGGGCAATCTTTTACCTTGGCCGCGTCTTCGGTCATGGTGGCAGTGGCGCCCTGGCTACGACGCTTGAGTTCCTGGGCATGAACTGGATGGGCGTGCTCTTCCTGACCTCCGTCTGTCTACTTGCAATTGACCTCATCACCGCATTCGGATTCCTCTTTGCCCGAGTAGCCCCCTCACTTCGAGGCTGGGCCCTGGTTGCCGGTGGCGTGCTTTCGGTGATCGCGTTAGTTCAAGGCCTGCGGCCGCCGGTGGTAGAAAGGTACGAGGTGCGCCTTGCTGGCCTTCCCGATGAGATGGACGGCACGGTGCTGGTCGCCATGTCCGACCTTCACGTGGGCTCGCTGATCGGCGAGCGTTGGCTGGCGGCGCGAATCGCCCAGGTCCAGGCGGAGAGCCCCGACCTCGTGGTCCTGCTCGGCGACCTCTTCGAAGGACACGGCCAGCCCCGGGGTGAGGTGCTTCCGATTGTGCGCCGACTCTCCGCACCGCTCGGTGTCTGGGCTGTCCCTGGCAACCACGAGTTCCACGGCAGGGGCGACAAGAGCATGAGGCTGGTCGAGGAGGCTGCCTTCCAGGTGCTGCGCAATCGGTGGGCTGAACTCCGGCCCGGCCTCGTCGTGGCAGGCGTGGAAGATCTCACCTACTGGCACAGGGCCGGCAAAGGCGGCGACCCGGTTTTGCAGGCGCTCGAAAGTCGACCTACGGGTGCGACCATCTTCCTCTCCCACACGCCGTGGCAAACCGAGAAGGCGGCGAGCGCCGGTGTGGGCCTAATGCTCTGTGGTCACACTCACGGCGGGCAGATCTGGCCCTTCGGCTATCTGGTCCGCCGCAGGTATCCGCTGCTGGAGGGGCGGCACGAGGTGGACGGTATGCCGGTCATCGTCTGCCGTGGCACAGGCACGTGGGGACCGCGCATGCGCCTGTGGCGGCTCGGCGAGATCCTCCGCGTGACGCTGCGCGGAAAGGAAAAGGAGGGGAAACTTGTGGACGCCCTTTGGCAAAACAGCGGGGTCAGACCTACACATTTGACAAAACTGGCCTTGTTTGAAGTTTGGGGGCATCCTTAGTTATACAGTTTCTAAGGGTAGCCCGTGGGAACGTCCATTTGTAAATAAGTAAGTCATCCGGACAATCTGTAACTTCTCTCTTTGGCTATCTTTTCTCCTTTCGTTGATGGGTTCATCACGGCACAAAAAAGCTATATCATCAATACGTTATTGAGTAAACTAATTTACAAATGGACGTCCCCACGGTCTTTTGCTTGGGCTACAGCCTGTTTCATGCTTTCCATCCTTGTTTCTTGACAAACAAATTTCCTATTCTTACATTCTATACCAAACAGGTAGGGTTTGTCACCTGCGGTTCAGTTTATTCGGGTGCTATGCACCAGACACACCCCATAACCATAACGGATGTAGGTCGAAAGATCGACATCGATAGGCGAGGCCGTTTGTGACCTATAAACTTGCAACGGGAAACGCCTCAAAAGGAAAGGAGTGGAAATATGGATTATGGTGTCAAATCTTGAATTGTGAATAAG
>JAQYWL010000290.1 GCA_030145035.1 Desulfobacteria bacterium
CATCCATTGCCACGCTCAGATTGTTGCGCACCTTGCTATCCTTGAGGGCTTCCGCCGTCAGGCGTACATCGCCTGGGTTGTCTTCCACCAACAAGATCTCAATGATTCGATTCATTCCTTTTTCTGCGGTATGGTAAAGTAAAACGTTGAACCCTTACCCGGTTCCGACTCTACCCAGATCCTTCCGCCGTGGCGTTCTACAATCTTCCTGCAAATCGCAAGGCCAATACCGGTGCCAGGACACTCGTGCCTGGTATGCAGGCGCTGAAAAACTTTGAAGATCCGCCCAGCATGCTCTGGATCGATGCCGATGCCGTTGTCACTCACGGAAAACAACCAGCCGTTTTGGATTTTGGATTTTGGATTTTGGATTTCGGAATTAAGATCCGAAGCCAGCACTCCGCCTTCCGCACTCCGCACTCCGCATGCGGTCCGTTCCGCATTCCGCACTCCGCACTCCGCAATGGGTCTGGCCGTTACATGAACGTGTAGTGGTCCCTGGTTTCGGAACTTGATGGCATTTCCGATCAGGTTCTGAAACAACTGACCCAGTTGCACGTCATCCGCCATCACGGTTGGCAGGGCATCGCGGGTCACGTCCGCGCCACTCTCCTCAATGGTCATTTTCAGATTGGCAAGCGTGCGCTCAAGGAGAGCCTCGCAGTCGGTTGGCTCCAAATCTTTGCCATGCGTGCCCACCCTGGAATAGGTCAAGAGGCTATGAATCAATTCCTGCATCCGGGTAACCCCGTCTACGGCATAGGCAATGAACTCATCGGCATCGGAATCGAGTCTACCTTTGTAGCGCCTTGCCAGAAGCTGGGTATAGCTCGCCACCATGCGCAGCGGCTCCTGAAGGTCGTGAGAGGCAACATAGGCGAACTGCTGTAGTTCAGCGTTGGAGCGGGCCAGTTCCTCAGCCTTTTGTGCCAGGGCCTCCTCGGCCCGCTTCTGCTCCGTGACATCCCTGGCAGCGGCAAAAGCGCCCACAATCTTTCCATTTTGGTCCTTATAAACAGAAGCATTGTAGAGCACAACCGTCTCCGCTTTATCCCGACCTTTCATGACCAATTCATAATCCTTGACTTTTCCAGCCTTAAAAACCTCCTGCACCCCCTCATGAGCACGTTTGGAATCGGTGAAATAGTCTTCAAAAGGGGTACCGACCAACTTTTCCCGCCTCTTGCCGGTAGCCCGAATCATTGCCTCGTTGACATCCAGGATGAGCCCCTTTTTGTCAAATGTCACCAGCGGGTCGAGGCTGGCTTCGATCAATGCCCTATTGTAAAGGTATAGATCTGAAAACTTACCTTTCGCCTGTATGTGTTGTTCAATCCGCTGAATGAGGAAAAAGATTAGTAAACCTAACCCGGCAGACATCAGCAGCCCAAGAAAAAGGCTTATCAATGGTAGTACGGTTTTCATTCGGGCTTCGAGTTCCTGCCCGGGTAGTAGCTCCAGGCGCCACCGTTGGTTTACTACTCGAAGTGGCATATTCACACTGTAGAGATCACGTGCTCTGGCAGTTGCCTCACCTGTAGAGAGAATCACATCTTTGCCAAAGATGAGGTGCAGGTGGAATTCTCCTTTACTGTGCTTCGCCACTTGCCGGGCGACCAGGGGATGGACCCGGAGAATACCGTTGATGTAGCCTACTGCCTTTCCTCTCCCTACTACAGGGACACAGACCGAGAATCCAACACCTCCTCCAGCTAACTTCACCACACCGGTGCTCCCTGTCTTCAGCGATTGCTCAACTTCGACAAAATACCTTGCATTGGGATGGTCATGGAGGTCTGTGCATATGGCTGCTTCATTTCCCTCAGACGGCACCACCCAGCGAACCACACCGGTATGATCCACGTAGTATATTGCCTCAAAATCAGGGAAGCGCTTTGTGTGAATATCAGCAAATGCCTCGAAACGCTCCTGAGACCTGTCGGTGCGGTCCAGCCAGCGGTCCTTGAACGCTTCTAAGACGGCGGTATGATTGTCAACCGAAAATTCCAGCCCGCGGGCAATGTCATTGGCACAAGAAGCTATATGATTTTTAAAAATCTCTCTTTTGTGCGCCACATCACGCTGCCATACCAGAACAGTTATCAAGGCCAGGAGCATAAACACAGCCATCGGCACAACAATTTTTCTCAATCTTAATTTTTTCACTCTGATTTCGTCTTCCGCGAACTATCTATTTCTCAAGTATATCCCGCACCGCCTCCACCATCTCTTGCAAACCAATTATCCATTAACCTTCAGAACTATCCTTGATGAGATTGTTGAAAGGAATCGACTCCCTTCCGGCCTATTTTGGTGCGATGCTTGTACCTCCTCCTTCCTTTCCCCGGCCGTTTTCCGATTCAGGACATCGGCTATCTTCTGTTTAAGGTCATCAAAGTCGATACTCTTTATAACGTAACCGTCGGCCTGAGACAAGCGGGGGTCATCCATAAAGCTGTCATAGGCTGTCAGGATTAGGACCGGCAGGTAGGGATCTTGCCTCTTGATCTCAGACAAGACCTCCCATCCGTCAGGTCCGTCCAGATACAGATCGAGAAGCACCAGGTCCGGCCAGAAAGACATGAGGTGATCCCTGACCGATTCGGCATCACCTGTACTCTCAACCCGGTACCCCTCACAGACCAGTTCTTCCGAAAGGAGTTCTCTAATGCATTTCTGGTCATCTACAATCAGAATCTTCGGCATGGTGCGTCCTTCCTCTTTTTTTCAATCCGCATTACGCGATCCGCATAGCGCCTGTCGGCTTGAGAACATAGCGCCTGTCGGCTTGAGAACATTCCCCGCAATCAAAATTACGCGGTTCCCAATGGCTCAAGGTCTTTGAGGATGTCAGTGTTTTCTTCCCACGAGCTATTTTTGTTGGTGACCCTGTTCTTGACCCCCTCAATCATATAAGTGATTTTTGCAATGATTAATCCCCTTGTAAGAAAACCAATGGCAAATGCCTGAGCCCCACTCAAGTTCCTGACCTGGAATGACTCAATGATCTTTATTATGACAGGAACTACCTGCTCATTAATTTCTTTCTGGGTGGCTGTAAGTTCACCATCTTTCTTTGCGCCCCAGACTGCCGGGACAATATACGTGATCGGCTCGTTTAACAGCTTCATCTTGTATTCGCCAAAAATCTCCTGTACCTTCTTGTCTACCAGAGGTCCAATTATCCTGGCTATCTTCATTACATCTTCAGGCTCATGGTTCTTGGTACTTTTTGAAAAGAACTTGTCTAATATTTTCATCAACCTCCCCCTCTCTACTTTTCCCGCAGACTGCCGCTTAATGTCCAACCTTATGGACTCGCCCAAAAATAGATTCGCAAAATTCGCGCTCAGATTTGGGTCAGATTTGGCCACGCCTCAGGCGTGGTTGAGCAAAACCACAGAGCCTGAATGATGGGTAAAGTTGGGCATCGGCCCTGTGGCGTTCACCTGCGATTAGAAACCCACCTGTAATTTCCATCTCCCGTATCGGAAAAACCCATGTGCTCCCAGAAGCCTCTTGCTGTATCTCTCACCCTGTCTGCGATGATTTCTCTGGCTGTATCTTTGAATAGATCCATGATCTTTCTTGCCAAACCGCACCTTTGAAACTCAGGAAAGATGATGATGTTTTTGATTATGACTTTGCTATAGATCCTCTTTATCCTGGCCTTGCCGACCCGAGTAGCTCCAAGCTCGATGTTGACCCAGCAGTAGCTTGAATCTCCTTCTATGTTTTCGGTCTTTACGGTCAGGTTTTCAGCCACCCCTTACTCCCCTCGAATCACTCTCAAACCTCCGGCAAAAGGAAGGACATTTAAACAATTTTGCTCTTTCTCAGGTTGTCAAGCGACATATAGATCAAGTGTTTTGCCCGTTCGGTTATGGGACTCCCGTGCCCAGGATAGATCGCCCTGATATCTCTTCGCGCAATCCTTTCAAGTGCACTAACAAAATCTTCGTGGTAAGAAGCATCTCTTGCGGTAATCATAAGAGGCGCGTCACCCGAGAACAGGACGCCCTCTTCCGGACAATAAAGGCAGATCGAGTCATTGGTATGACTCGGCGTGTATATTACCTCAAACAACCTGTCTGCCAGCCTCAACGTCTGTCCGTCCCTTAAGGAATGGCTCACCCCTTCAAATGGATGAAAAGAGTACACTTCCGGGGCAAACTCATCATTGATGTGCGGCAGAAGGGCCGCATGGTCATAATGCCCGTGGGTTAAGAGAACCTTCTCCACCCTCTTCTTGCCGACTCCTGTGTCAAGCTCCTTTATCTTGTCGATTATCATAGGGTCCCTGCCCACGTCTATCAAGGCATTTACGTCATCAACTCCCTTCCAGTCGCCCAGAAGAAAATAGACATTGCATGTGTACATCTTGCTCTCGGTTGTAAGATTTATGATCTTCATTCTCAAGTGCTTAAAGTGAGCTAAAGTTAAGCAACCTTTTCGGGCGGGCATAAAGCCCGTCTATTCACGGGGGAGCATTGCTGATTTTTTGCCGGCCTGAAAAACCCCCTAAATCCCCCTTTACAAAAGGGGGACTTTTTAGACTCCCCCCTTTCTTAAAGGGCCTGCCCTGGCGCGACATAAGTTGGACAATGCCTCCGAAAGAAAAACCCGGTCTGGGCCAGGGGGGCTGGGGGGGATTTCGATCGTGTTGCCAAGATCATGACTGTACCAACTGCACAGGTTGTAACTTTCTTCTGAAGGCCTATATTTTCTGAAAAAGTCTGTAGGGTGGGCAGTGCTCTCCGAGGCGTAGGCTCTACGAGCCGGAGGCCCACCCTACAAGCTAAGCGCCTATACCTTCTGAAACAACTGCACCTTTGGGTTAACTTGCTTAAATAGATAAGCTGTTCCGTCGGGCATCTTCTGTGTCTGCTCGGTCGCAAAGAAGCCGCTGGTGGCAAGGGACTTGTGGAACATCTTGATGACGTCAATCCGCTCGGACTCTTGCAAGTGGAGCAGCACATTCTTGCACACGATCAGGCCAAAATTATCCCGGACCGGTTGCAACGAGCGTAAATCATGCTTTTGGAAAGAGACGCATTGGATAATCTCGTCCGCAATCTTGAAGTGGCCTGGCTTGTTGTTTGGCGAAAAGTACTTTGCAAAAATCTCCCTGGGTATCCTCTTGACTGATTCTTCTGGGTAAATCCCCTCAGCGATAATCTTTCCAAACTGATGATTTTCTTCATCAAGATCTGTTGCGTATATCTTCACCCTCTTAAACTCGTAATACCCCAGATTCTCCTTAAAGATGATGGCCAGGGAGTAAGGTTCCGGCCCCATGGCGCATCCTGCGTCCCAGACATTAATATATCTGTTTTTTCTAAGCTCCGGGATCACATGGTCCTTAATAGCATCAAGGGTTGCAAGATCTCTGAAAAAATACGTGAATGCCATTAGTTAAGTGCCTAAAGTGAGCTAAAGTGAGCTAAAGTGAGCTAAAGTGAGCTAAAGTGAGCTAAAGTTGA
>JAQYWL010000342.1 GCA_030145035.1 Desulfobacteria bacterium
AAAACGCTATGCGCCATGCGCTATGCCCTATGCACTGTCGAATAATGAGTTCCCGATAGCAAGAAACGAATATGCCAGATCCACTGAAAGATAGGCAGATCGTCCTTGGTGTTTGCGGCGGGATTGCTGCGTACAAGGCCGTGGATCTTCTCAGGGTCCTTGTCAAGTCCGGTTCCCACATCCGGGTGATTATGACCAGGAGTGCCCAGGCGTTTGTTGGCCCTCTCACCTTTGAAGCCCTTTCAGGACACCCGGTATGGACCGATATGTTCAAGCGGCAACAAGATACCACATTTCCACACATCGCATGGGCAGACGAGGCGAATGCGGTCGTCATCGCGCCAGCCACTGCCAATATCATTGGCAAGATGGCTCATGGGATTGCAGACGATCCCCTTACCACCTTTGTGTTAGCGGTTCGGGGGCCAATTTTGGTTTGTCCATCCATGAACGTTCGCATGTATGAAAATCGTGCGGTTCAGGACAATATAAAGAGGCTTGAGCAGGCCGGTATCAAGGTGCTACATCCCGAGGCCGGGTTACTGGCCTGTGGCCACGAGGGCACAGGTCGGCTGCCACATGTCGAGGCAATAGCAGAGGACCTTCGTTCCCTGTTGTGCTCGCAGGATCTGGCTGGAGAGCGAATCCTGGTGACTGCCGGACCTACTCAGGAACCGATCGATCCCGTGAGGTTTATGAGCAATCCTTCTTCGGGCAAGATGGGACATGCCCTTGCGCGTGTTGCCAGGCGGCGGGGGGCGGAAGTGCTGTTGATTAGCGGGCCCACCGCGCTTCCTGACCCTCAGGGTGTCAGGGTGATCCGGGTCAGAACTGCCGAAGAGATGCTCAATGCAGTGATGGACCATGTGGAACAGACCACGATTGTGGTAAAGGCCGCTGCGGTATCGGACTGGCGGCCGGCCAGTCTTTTTGAACATAAAGTAAAGAAGGAAGAGATGGCGCAGCGTTTGCATCTTGAACAGACTCCGGACATCTTGAAGGCACTGGGACAAAACAAGAAAGGTCGAATTTTGGTTGGTTTTGCGGCTGAGACTCAGGACTTACGGGAAAACGCCTGTGCCAAGCTAACTGCAAAGAACTTAGACCTTATTGTTGCCAATCTCATAGGACAGACTGATTCAGGGTTTGGTTCGGACACCAATCAGGTGAGCCTTTTCTACAAAGACGGACGCACCGAGGCCCTGCCGCTTATGGACAAGGTGGGCCTTGCAGGTATCATATTGGATAAAGTGTTGGAGATTAAGAAGAAGTGAGGGATGTCAGGTGTCAGGTGTCAGGTGTCAGAGGTCAGTAGGCAGTGTCCTGCATCAGCCATCTGGCATCAGGGAATGCTACCCATGACAGAAGGGTGTAAATCAAGATTGTTGGTTATTGAGTTCAATTTCCCCAAAACTAAATACGCAGCAGACGGACACGGATTTTCTCATTGCCAACAGCCGTGATTTACACTCGTGACTGAACCTATTCAACCTTTTGATAACGGTCCCACCCGGGTTTTCTCTGAAATCACAGATGACCTTAGGGGCTATCTCCAATATATGAAGGGGTTAGGGTATGAGGGCGTGGCCTTGTCTGAAAACTCTGTCAGGATCTTAGACGACCGGTACAAAGAGGCCATGGCAGAAACCCTGGACATGATACGAAAGGATCTTGGCACCTGCCAGAGATGCAAACTCCACAAGGGACGCAAACATATCGTTTTTGGAATTGGGAATCCCCGGGCAAAGCTGGTCTTGGTAGGCGAAGCCCCAGGTTACGAAGAAGACGTACAGGGCCAGCCGTTTGTGGGTCAGGCAGGCCAGTTGCTTACCAGGATACTCCGGGCCATTGAATTGGCCAGAGAGGATGTCTATATTTGCAATATCATAAAGTGCCGCCCTCCAGGCAATCGAAATCCCGAACCGGACGAGATCGCTGCCTGCATCCCTTTTCTCCGCAGGCAGTTGAGGGCCATAAGACCCAGGCTTATATGTGCCCTGGGTACCATTGCGGCCCAAACACTCCTTGGAACCGATACACCGATTTCTCAATTAAGGGGTCACTTTCATATCTATGAAGGTATTCATCTTCTTCCCACATATCACCCGGCTTTTCTCCTGCGAAACCCTTCCAAGAAGCGCGATGTCTGGGAAGATATGCAAAAGCTTCAGGAGGTTTATGAAAAGGCTTAGAAATATCCTTATCGGAGTCCTACTTGCGGCTGTGCTTCTTGGTGCTTTCCCTCTGGCAGCCCATGCCGCCAAAGGAGAGGTGTATGTTGTCAAAGCTTCAGGCACCGTCAATCCGGGTCTGGCAGAATATCTCATAGGAAGTATGGAAAAGTCTTTTAGGGAGGGGGCTGCCTGTCTCGTGATTCAGCTTGACACCCCCGGTGGGCTGGCCCTTTCAATGCGTTCAATCGTCATGGCCATACTAAGTTCAGAGATTCCTGTGGTGGTCTATGTGTCGCCGAGCGGGGCGCGGGCTGCCTCCGCCGGTGTAATGATCACCCTTGCGGCTGACATTGCGGCCATGGCCCCCGGCACCAATATTGGCGCAGCACATCCCGTGAATCTCGGGCAAAAGGAGATGGGCAAGACCATGAGCGAGAAGGTCATCAACGACATGGTGGCCTATACCAAAAGCATTGCAGAAAAACGGGGTCGCAACACCGAGTGGGCTGAAAAGGCGGTTCGTGAGAGTGTCTCTGTGACCGAGAAGGAGGCATTGGAACTCAAGGTCATTGACCTGATTGCCCAAGATCTCAACGATCTCCTTGAAAAGATTGATGGGCGAGAACTAAAAGACAAAGGAACCTTACACACCAAAGGACTGAAAACGGTGTTCTTGAAAGAAACCCTCAGGGACAAGATCCTTAAGACCTTGAGTGATCCCAACATTGCCTATCTTCTCATGATGATCGGCATGGCCGGAATATATTTTGAGCTTTCCCATCCCGGCGCTATCTTCCCCGGCGTAATTGGGGTCATCTCCCTTATTCTGGCCTTTTTTGCCTTTCAGACACTTCCGGTCAACTATGCAGGGATCTTGCTGATAGCAGTTGCTCTTATCCTCTTTATTCTCGAGATGAAGGTAGCCAGCTATGGTCTTCTGAGCCTGGGCGGAATCATCTCGCTCTTTTTGGGATCCTTGATGCTGTTTAAGGGAGGAGCGCCCGAGCTGAGTCTGTCCTTGCGCGTACTGATTCCCACGGTTATCATGGTTTCCGGCTTTTTTGTGATTGTGGCCGGCCTGGTGTTTCGTTCCCAGATATCCAAACCGAGGACCGGCGACAAGGGATTGATCGGTGAGGTCGGGGTGGTCAAGGAAAGACTTGCGCCTGAAGGGAGAATCTTTGTCCATGGGGAGCTTTGGAACGCTGAGGCGCTAGAACCGATCGAGGCAGGCGCCAAGGTCCGTGTGTTAGGGGTGGATCACCTTGTCTTAAAGGTCGAGGAGGTTAAGTAGTGTCCATCCAGAAACGGCATCTTTTGCCCCGATAATTCCTTAGTTCCAAAATTCGTGTTTTTCCTGGCATAAAATAAATCCGAATATCGAATGTCGAAATCCGAAACAAATTCAAAACTCGAATTTCCG